>NZ_JAMYKV010000003.1:0-263945 GCF_040317535.1 Mesorhizobium sp. M1409 | reverse complement strand
CGCAGCTACCTGCGTCGGTCGACCGGCCACGTGCCCTGGCCGGTCGACCTGAGTAAGCTCATTCGGCTGCCTGCAGGTTGATCTTGCTTTCCGCCATTTCGGTGAGCTTGCGATCGGTCGCCTGTTCTTCCTTCAGGTTCTTGGCCAGGACGTTGGCGCAGTCGCCGCGGCCAAGCTGCTTGGCCCAGGCGATGAGCGTGCCATAGCGTGTCATCTCGTAGTGCTCGACTGCCTGCGCCGAGGCTATTAGCGCCGCGTCGAGAACCTCCTTGTCGTCGACGTCGCCGCTTACGTCGTCGGCTTCCTCGAGAATGCCGTCGATCGCCGGGCAGTTGACCTCCTTGGCCTTGACGCCATGCAACTCGAACACCTGCTCTACGCGCTCGATATGGCCCCTGGTCTGGTCGAGATGTTTTTCGAATCCGGCTTTCAATTGCGGGTCGGTTGCCTTGTCGATCATCTTCGGCAGCGCTTTCTCGATCTGCCTTTCTGCGTAGTAGATGTCGCGCAGCGTGTGCACGAAGAGATCGTCGAGTGTCTTGATGTCCTTCGAAAAGAAGCCCATGGCCTTACCTTTCATTGTTCTCAAGGTTGATTTCGGCGGCGGCTTTGCCCGCCGCCCGCGAACGCCGGAAACTGGTCCCGGCTTGCTGGTCAACGTGCCGGTACCGGAGGAGTTCCTGGTCTCCGGGGCGAAACCGTTGCTCCTTTTTCGAAACGCCGCGATTCAATTCCGATGGGAGCCTTTGTCTCGATCACACGTTCTAACCGGAATGCAAACCGGAACCGTGAAAGGTCGAGAATGTATTTCATTGCGTTGGCGACGGACTATGACGGCACGCTGGCTCATGACGGGATCGTCGCTACGAAAACGCTGGCTGCCCTTGAGCGGTTCAAGAAGAGCGGCCGCAAGCTGGTTCTCGTCACCGGGCGCGAACTGCCCGATTTGAAGCGCGTCTTTCCCGAAATCGGCCTGTTCGACAAGGTCGTCGCCGAGAATGGAGCGCTGATCTACACCCCGGCCAGCGAGGAAGAACGGGTGATTTCGCCATCGCCGGAACCCAAATTCGTCGCCAGGCTGAAGAGGTGCGGCGTCAAGCCGCTTTCGGTCGGGCGATCGATCGTCGCGACCTGGGAGCCCCACCAGGCCACCGTGCTCGAGGTCATCAAGAAACTGGGACTGGAACTGGAAATCATCTTCAACAAGGGCGCGGTGATGATCCTGCCGAGCGGCATCAACAAAGCCACCGGACTGACCGCGGCACTTCAGGATCTTCGGCTTTCGACGCACAATGTGGTGGGTGTCGGCGACGCCGAGAACGACCATGCCTTCCTACAGGCATGTGGCTGCAGCGTCGCCGTCGACAATGCAATTCCCGCGGTCAAGACCACAGCCGATCTGGTCATGCGTGGCGCCCGTGGGAAAGGCGTGGAGGAACTGGTCGACAGACTGATCAAGCGCGATCATGAGATCGTGCCGAGGCGCCATGACGGCATCGTTCTCGGATCCGCCGGCGGCGACGAGATTTATTTGTCGCCGACCGATACTGTCCTCATCGCCGGCAGTTCGGGCATCGGCAAATCCACCTTGGCCACCGCGCTGACGGAACGCTTCGTCGAGAGTGGGTTTCAATTCTGCGTCTTCGATCCCGAGGGCGACTATGACGGTCTCGAAGGCGCGGTTCGGCTGGGGGACGGCTCCAGCGCGCCGACAAAGGCTCAAGTGCTGGATCTGATCGCCAAGGCCGACAGCAATATCGTCGTCAATGGGCTGGCCCTGCGCGTCAATGAGCGGCCGGATTTCTTTGCCGACCTGCTGCCTGGCCTCGGCAGTTTCCGCCGTCGCACCGCGAGACCGCATTGGCTCGTCATCGACGAAGCACACCATCTCCTGCCCAAGCGGCGCGACGATACGCGGGCGATCCTGTCATTGGAATTGCCGGGCACGATCTTGATCACCGTTCACCCGGAAGCGATCTCGACCGACGCCTTGCGCCTGGTGACGGCCATCATTGCGCTTGGCCCCAAGGCGAAGGACGTCGTGAAGGTCTTCTGCAAAGAGACCGGCATCGCGCCGCCTAAGGAGATCTCCTCGCCCAAGGGCGAGCGCGTGTTGTTCTGGCGGCCGCAGAAACGCAAGAAACTCGCCATGGTCAAGGTGATCGAGCCACGCCAGTCGCTGAAGCGGCACAGCCGCAAATATGCCGAGGGGCAACTCGATGAGGCGGGCAGCTTCTATTTCCACGGTCCCGACGATGCGATGAATCTCAGGGCCCACAATCTGATGATCTTCGCCCAGATGGCTGAAGGCATAGACGACAAGACCTGGGAGTTTCACCTGCGCGCCGGCGACTATTCCGATTGGTTCCGCCATCAGATCAGGGACAAGGACCTGGCACGCGAAACGGCCGAGGCGGAAAAGGACGAAACGCTTTCAGCCGAGGAAAGCCGCAAGCGAGTGCTCGACGCGGTTCGGCGGCGATATACGGCACCCGCCACGGCGCCGGAATGAGGCGGAACGACCAGGCCGGCGCCATTGCTTCTCCACGCGGAAACCCTACTCAGTCAGGCAGCGCGGCGACCGCGACAATTTCAACAACGATGTCGGCTTGCGCAAGCGCCGCAACCCCGATCACCTCCGAGGGCGGCGGGTTGTTGTAGCTACAGTGCTTCGGGCAATGCTCGGCAAAGAACTGGTCCAGCACGTCGAGGCGAAAATTGGGAGAGCTCAGAACGCCGCCATCGGGAAATGGCCCCTTGATGAAGAAGGTCAGCCGGATAAGATAGTCGAGCGCGCTACCAAGTTCCTCCAGATCTGATTTGATGTTCGTCAGAATTGCGCGCCACTGTGCCGCCGCATCGCCAGCGAAGCCACCTCCCCTTTTGCCGGCTGGGTCGTAATCGTCGGCAGTTGCCGTGTTTCCGCAGAGGTAGACAAATCCCCTTGCTCCGGTAACGACCGTGCCTTTTCCCCACGGCATCAACCGGCCGTTTTTGAACTTCTTATGGGTTACGAGTTCCATGTTCCCGTTCGGCGCCGTCGCGCCCCCTGATCGTCAGACGATCAAATCGTCTATTCTGATCGGCAGATCTCGAATGCGCTTGCCAGTGGCATGATACACGGCGCTCGCGACAGCGGCCGCCGTCCCGACATTGCCAAGTTCCCCCAATCCTTTGACGCCGGCCGGGTTGACGTCCGGATCGACCTCCGGGACGAGGATGACGTCGACCTGTTTGATGTCCGCGTTGACCGGCACCAGATAATCCTGCAGGTCACGATTGACATAGCGGGCGTTGCGCCGGTCGATTTCCGTCGCCTCGTGAAGGGCCTGGCCAATACCCCAGATCATGCCGCCCATCAGTTGGCTGCGCGCGGTGCGGGTGTTCATGATCCGCCCGGCGGCAAAGGCGCCGACGATGCGCGGCACCCGGATTTCGCGTGTGTAACTGTTGATGCGGACTTCGACGAATTCGGCGCCAAAGGCATATTTCACCGAATCCTCGTCCTGATCGCCGCCGTGGAATTCCGCCTGCCCGGCATAGAGTTTCTTCAGCGCTTCCGGCGTCGAACCCTTTGGCGCAAACTCGGCGTATTCCTCTATCGCACCGACCTGCATCGCCTTGAAGACATCCGACAGCTTGGCGGATTTGCCGCCGCTAGCCACGATCTTCTCTTGTTCCATTTCCAGTCTGGCATTGCCGGAACCAGCCAATGGCCCGTCTCCAGCAACGGCAGCCGCGAAAAGTTTTCCGCGCACCGCGTCACAGGCCTTCAGAACCGCGGAGCAGACGCTCGCAGTCGAAATCGAGCCGCCCGAGACCGGCGCCGGCGGCAGTGCACTGTCGCCCATCTCGACGCTGACCTTGTCAATCCCTATCCCTAGACGCTCGGCCGCCATCTGGCCTGCCACGGTGCGCACACCGGTGCCAATCTCATGCGAGCCGCACTGAACGCGAACCTGGCCATCGGCGGTCAGGCGAACACGGGCCGCGCATGGCGCGCTGGCCGTTGGATAGATGGCGGTCGCGCAACCCATGCCGACCAGCCAGTCGCCATCACGCATCGACCCAACCGTGGCATCGCGCTTCGACCAGCCGAAGGCTTGCGCAGCCTGGTCGTAGCATTTGACCAGCGACCGGCTGGAGAATGGCTTGCCGCCGATCGGCTCCTTTTCAGGCTCGTTGATACGCCGAAACTCGACAGGATCCATCCCGAGCGCCACGGCCATTTCGTCCATGGCGTTCTCGAGCGCGTAGACATAGGGCGTCTCGGGCGGCGAGCGCATGTAGCCCGGTGTGTTGCGATCGGCATGGACGAGCGAAACATGAGTGAGCACCGAACCATAGTTGTACATGCGGCCGGTGGCCGACGTGCCGCCGACGACATAAGAGTCAGGGCGTGATGTCACCTCCCAGCCCTCATGTCCGAACGCCGTGATGCGGCCGTCCTTGCCGGCGCCTATGCGGATTCGATGCCGAGTCTCGGCGCGATAGGTCTGGGTGTTGAAGGCCTGCATGCGGCTGACGACGCAGCGTACCGGCCGTCCAACACGCTGCGCCGCAACCGCGACAATTGCCGTGCGAGTCGTCATCGGCCCCTTGGAGCCGAAGGCGCCACCGACATAAGGGCTGACAATCCGCACATTGGCAGGATCGATCTTCAACTGCCGGGCGAGTTCGATTTTCCAGCCGGTGACATTCTGGCTTGGTTCATGGATGGTGAGTTGATCGCCTTGCCACATCGCCGTGGTCGAAAACAGTTCGATCGGATTGTGATGTTGGGTCGGCGTCGAGTATTTCTGGTCGATCTTGACGGCGGCGGATGCATAGGCAGTGTCGAAGTCGCCGGCTTTGACATCCTCCTTCAACATCGGGCTCTTACCGGCCGCCGGTTCCACCATCGCGCCTTTGGAATCGAAGCTGGCGCTGGGCGGTTCGTCTTCGTAATCGGCGCGGATCAACATCGCCGCCTCCTCCGCCGCCTCGAATGTCTCGGCGACAACCATCGCGATGATCTGGCCGTCGTGGAAAATTGTCTTGTCGTGCAGGGGTGCGATGGAGCTCGCGCCAGTGTTGCCAAATTTCGGCGTGTCGGTCTTATCCATGTCGCCGTAGGTCATGATGTCCAGCACTCCGGGCACGGCCCTGGCTTCATCGGTATGGAGTCTGGAAACCTTGCCCCGAGCGATGCTGCTGGTGGCAAGAGCACCATAAGCGACGTTGGCTGTGGCGATGTCGGCCGGATAGCTGGCCTGCCCGGTAACTTTCAATCTGCCGTCGATGCGGACAACCGGTTCGCCTTGGTTTTCTTTTGGAACTGGCGCGGCTTGATTCATGGCTCAGACCTTCATGTCGCGTGTTTCGAGCAGCGCTCGCACCAGCGTGCGCTTTCCGAGCGGGACCTTGAACGCGTTGTGTTCGCGCGGTTTGGCATCGGCAAAAGCAGCGTCGGCAGCCTCTTCGGCCACATCCTCTTCCAGCACCTTGCCTTGAAGCGCATCCTCCGCCGCCCTCGCACGCCATGGTACGGTTGCGACCCCGCCCAGCGCTATGCGCGCTTGCCTGACAGTGTCTCCATCCATGTCCAGCGCGACCGCCGCCGAGGCCAACGCGAACGCATAGGATTCGCGATCGCGTATCTTCAGGTAGTGCGAACGACGGCTCCATGCGCCGAGCGGAACATCGATGGCGACGATGACTTCATCGGCGGCCAGATCCGTCTCGATGTCGGGCGTCTCGCCGGGAAGCCGATGCAGTCTGGCGAACGGGATCTTGCGCGGACCATGGCGTCCCTCCACCTCGACGACCGCATCCAGCGCAATCAGGGCCTGCGCGAAATCGCCGTGATAGGTAGCGATGCAGGCATCGCTGGTGCCGAGCACGGCATGCTGGCGGTTGAACCCTTCCATCGCCGCACAGCCGGAACCGGGCTCACGCTTGTTGCACGGCCAGGAGGTTTCGCGAAAATACTCGCATCGCGTTCGCTGCAGCACGTTGCCGGCAAGGCTCGCCATGTTGCGAAGCTGACCGCTGGCGGCGAATTTCAGGCTATCGGCAAGGAGCGGGCAGCGGCGCCTGACGTCATTGTTGTCAGCTGCTTCGCCCATCCGGACCAGCGCCCCGAACCGGATGGTGTCATCGCTTACCCTGATCCGCCGCAGGGCAGGCTCGGCAAGATTGTTGAGATCGAGCAATCGTTCAGGCTGCGCGACGCCAAGCTTCATGTAGTCGGCCAGATTGGTGCCGCCGGCGATGAACTGGGTGTTGGCCTGTGTTGGCGCAACATGCCTGGCGTCGAGGTGGGACGCCATGGCGATCGCCACCGAAACGCTCGTTGGTCTTTCATAGACGAAAGGACGCATCCTAGGCCCTCCTGATCTCGTCGCGTGCCTGGATGATCGCCGCGACGATGTTGGGGTAGGCAGCACACCGGCACAGATTGCCGCTCATGTGCTCGCGGATGTCATTGTCCGACCCGGCATGGCCTTCGTCGATGCAGCCGATGGCGGACATGATCTGGCCCGGCGTGCAGTAGCCGCATTGAAAGGCATCATGGTCGACAAAGGCCTGCTGCACCGGATGCAGCTCTCCTTCAGCTGAAGCCAGGCCTTCCACGGTCGTGACCTCGCGGCCTTGGTTCATGACGGCGAAGCTCAGGCAGGAGAGCACCCGCTTCCCATCGACAAGAACGGTGCAGGCACCGCACTGACCGTGGTCGCAACCTTTCTTGGTGCCGGTCAGGCCAACATGATCACGCAGTGCGTCGAGCAGGCTCGTGCGATTGTCGAGCGCGAGAGTGTAGGCCTGCTTGTTGATCCGCATCGAGATCGTCGACAGATCGCGCGGCCCGGCCGCTTTGGCGGTCGGCGGCTCGGCCGCTTTTGTGGACGTGGCTACGAGCGGCATTGCCGCTGCCGCCGAAACAGAGCCCGTCATGAACGAGCGTCTGCTCAGGCCGCTGGGACTTGTGGAATTAGACATGGCTGGCTTCCGGCTGGCTGGGGTCTCAAGCGGACCAAACTGTTCGCGGGAAACAAAGTTCCCTCCTCACATCGCTGTGATCGCTTCTTTTGCAGCGCGGTCATGCGGAACTTCAGCCGCAGGGCGGTGGTTGTCCTCGACAGGCTCCAAGGAAGGAGACGATCATGAGCAGTGATCGGGGCGATCGACGCAGCGATCGAAATGGTGATGAAGGCCCTGTCTTTTCGGCTGAGCAGGCGCGGCAAGGCGAGATCATCCTGCGAACCCGCACACGCCGTATCATCTTCGTCGCAGGCCTCGTCGGTATTGTGATCCTCATTGCGGTGGTCAGATTCGCTGTCGGCTGAATGGCTTCGGCTGCAATCCCCGAAAAATGCGAACTGTCTCGCTAACCTGTTCGTCAGGAACTTTTGTGAACAGCTGCCGTTGACCCGAAAAAAGCCGTCGGCGCCTTTGCTTGAGAGTTCTCCCGTGGACGCGAAAACCGAAACCAAAGAACCAGACAAAACCAGAGATCCGCGCGGCGCTTCGAGCAAGGCCAGATCGGAAGCGTCGGCAAAACGCAAGGGCGATGCGGCGCAGCCCGACACCCCGGAGCGCGAAGCGCGGGACAAGGAAGCGGATGATCAAAAGCCCAGCCTCCTGAGCTTCCCCCGGCGACACCCTTACATGTCCATTGCAATCCTGATCGTGGTGTCGCTGGCCGCCGTGGAACTGATCATGTGGTGGCTGAATGCCCGCCAATATGAATCGACCGACGATGCCTTCATCGACGCCCGCACCATAACCATCGGCGCCGAAATATCGGGACGTATCACCGACCTCGCGGTGACCGACAACCAACTCGTCAAGGCGGGCGACGTCCTGTTGCGCATCGATGACAGCGACTATCAGGCCAGCCTCAAACAGGCCGATGCCGGCGTGATCTCGGCGCAAGCCGACATTGTCGAGATCGGGGCTCGGATTGAAGCCCAAAACGCAAAGATCGATGCAGCCCGGAAGCAGATGGCGCAAGCCCAGGCGGCACTCGATTTCGCCAAGGCCGAGGACAAACGCAACCGTGAACTTCTGGCCAAGGGCACGGCCACCCAACAGCAGGCTCAGCAGGCAGCGTCGACGCTGCGTCAGGATCAGGCTGCTCTCGATAGCGCTGAGGCCAACGTGACTGCCGCCAAGAGCCAGGTCGTTGTCTTGCAGGCACAGATCAAGAGCGCCGAAGCCAAACTCGATCAGGCCAAGGCGAGCCAGGACCAGGCGCGCACCACGCTGTCGCGCACCACCATCACCGCACCGGTTTCCGGACGAGCAACGAGCATCTCGGTTGCCAACGGTTCCTATGCCCAACCCGGCCAGGTGCTGATGATGTTTGTTCCCGACGAGGTCTGGGTGAAGGCCAACTTCAAGGAAACACAGCTCGATCTGATGCGGCCGGGACAGCCGGTCGATATCGACATCGACGCCTATCCGGAAAGATCCTTCCATGGCCGCGTCGACAGCATCCAGGCGGGCAGTGGCACCGCCTTCAGCCTGCTGCCGGCCGAGAATGCCACCGGCAACTTCGTCAAGGTGGTGCAGCGTGTGCCGGTGAAGATCGTCTTCGACAGACCGCCCGGCGTGCTGCTAGGCCCTGGCCTGTCGGTGGTGCCGACAGTCAAGGTACGATGAGTGGCGAGATGGCCAAAGACCAAAGCGAAAGCCGGTCCGCCGCCGGTGGGCGCAATCCCTGGCTGATCGCCATCGTCGTCTCCATCGCGACCTTCATGCTGGTTCTGGACACCTCGATCGCCAACGTAGCGCTACGCAACATCGCCGGCAGCCTGGCGGCCGGGATGGACGAAAGCACCTGGGTGATCACCACCTATCTGGTTGCAAATTCCGTGATCATCCCGGTCAGCGGCTGGCTGGCCAGCGTGATCGGCCGTAAGCGCTACTACATGCTGTGCGTGGCGACCTTCACCATCGCTTCGCTGCTGTGCGGACTGGCGCCAAATCTGGAATTGCTCATCCTTTTCAGGATCCTGCAAGGTCTCGGCGGCGGCGGTATGGCGCCAAGCGAACAATCCATCCTCGCCGACACTTTTCCACCCGAAAAACGCTCCCAGGCGTTTGCCCTCTATGGCATAGCCGTCATCGTCGCACCGACGGTCGGGCCGACCATCGGCGGCTGGCTGACGGACCATTTCTCCTGGCACTGGATTTTCTTCATCAACGTGCCGTTCGGTATCATGTCGCTCGCTTTGGTGCAGTGGCTGGTCGTCGAACCGGACGTGCTTGAACGCGAACGCCAGGAGCGGTTGCGAGGCGGCCTCAGGATCGACTGGGTCGGGTTTATTCTGGTGGCGACCGCGCTTGGCTGCCTGGAAATCTTCCTTGACCGAGGTCAGCGCAACGACTGGTTCGCATCGGGTTTCATCACGACTTTCGCGGTGATTTCGGCGATCTCGTTCCTGCTGCTTATCCCGTGGGAGTTCAGCCACCGCGATCCGATCGTCGACATCCGGCTGCTGTTCAGCCGTCAGTTCGGCACGTCGTTCCTGGTGATGATGGCGGTCGGCGCCGTGCTGTTCAGCACCACGCAGTTGATGCCGCAGCTGCAACAGACCGCTTTCGACTACACGGCGACCCTGTCGGGCCTCTCGATGATGCCGGGCGGCATCGCCATGCTGATGCTGATGCCGATTTCCGGATTTGCCGCCGGCATCGTTCAGCCCAAATATTTGATCATGATGGGCATGTCGGTTGTGGTGGTCGCCTTGTGGCACATGACGTCGCTCACCCCGGACGCCAGCTTCCGTTTCTTTGCCTTTGCACGCATCTTCCTGATGATCGGCCTGCCGTTCCTGTTCATCCCCATTTCGACGGCGGCTTACGTCGGTCTCGCTCCGCAGCAGACCAACCAGGCCTCGGCGCTGATCAACGTTGCCCGCAACATTGGCGGCAGCATCGGCGTGTCACTGTCCAACACGGTGATCGCTCAAAGCGCGCAACTGCATCAGGCAAATCTTGTCGGCCACACCGCGCAATCCTCACCAAGCTACCAGCAGGTGCTGCGTCAGGTAACCGAGCATTTCGTCGCTCAGGGCTCACCGATGGTCGAAGCGAAGCAGCAGGCGATCGGCTGGCTCGGGCAGTTGATCGCGCGCCAGGCCTCATTGCTCGCCTATATCGACGTCTTTCGGTACTGCGCAATCGCGACCGCCCTGTTTGTTCCCCTCGCTTTGCTGCTGCGTTCTCCAAAACCCAAGCCCGATGGGCGATAGTTCCACGCCTTGCGTGCATGCTGCGTTCCAATTGAAACTCCTCATTGGAGCTCGCCGGAACGGTCGTCTGGAGCCGCATTGTCTCAGTGCTGTGGACCGCGTCAACCGGACACGGCCGTATGGTGAACAGGATAGTTTTTCCCGGTTTCATATTCTGGCCAAGGAATGGCAAAAAGCATCTGTCCCGCCCGGTCCGCAGTTATGCGAAACGATAGGGTTTGATCTCCGCATGCCATGACGAGGCAGTTTCGTGGGATCGGGTTGTTTTTCAAATTTCCGATTGGAACTCCCTCGCTGGGTTTCCGTTCAGGCTCTACAGAACAGGAGAACTGTCATGCCACGAGGCGACAAATCGAAATACACCGACAAGCAGGAACGCAAAGCCGATCATATTGCGGAAGGCTATGAGAAGCGCGGGGTCTCCGACCAGGAAGCTGAAAGGCGGGCATGGGCGACCGTCAACAAGGACGATGGCGGCGGTAAGACAGAAGGCGGCTCCGGGCGCGGCAAACATACCGGCCATCCCGCGGCGCACAAGGGCGGCAAAAGCGGCGGCAGGGCATCCGCGTCACGGTCAGCCGCGAGCCGATCGGATTCGGCAAAGAAAGCCGCGGCAACACGTAAGCGGAACGCCGAACATCGAGTTCATTGACCTGGACGAAGCCACTCAGACTGACAAGGCTCAACGCGATGGGAGTGCCGGCATGAAATCGCAGCTCGTCAACGAGATCAGCGGGCAAAGGACATTCGTCGTGGTGCTCGACCCCGGCGAAGAAGCGTTCGCCGCGGTGACCGCCTTCGCAGTCAACCAGAAAGTCGGCAATGCATCCTTGACCGCCATCGGGGCTTTCGAAAGAGCGACCGTGGGCTGGTTTGATCCGAATGCGAAGACCTATCGCAAAATCCCGATCGACGAACAATGCGAGGTCCTGAGCGCGATCGGCGACGTTGCGCTGGGCGACGATGGCAAGCCCAGCCTGCACGTCCACGTGGTGCTCGGATTGAGCGACGGCACCACTCGGGGTGGGCATCTGCTTGACGGCATCGTTCGGCCAACGCTCGAAATCACCCTGGTGGAAGCGCCCGGTCACCTGCGCCGCCGCAAGCGTCCCGAGCTCGGCGTCGCTTTGATCGATCTGGACGCGTGAAGCGCAAAACCGGCCTCACTCAGGCGCGATCTTGTCACGCCTTCCTGCTCTTCTCCGCGGGCACCTCGTCCGGCGCGGCTTCCCAGCCAAAGACACTGCGACCGCCAAGCAGATGCGACTGGTCGAATTCTCCGGCGACAATTTCCTTCAGGCTGGGGCCGGTGACGTATCGTTCGACCTGCCGCGACTGGTCGTCCAACCGCTTCAAGGCGCCGATTTCTTCTTCGTGACCAAGTTTCGCCTTCTGCACGGCGGACTTCAGCACCCCGATGGTCTCGTCATAGACTTTTAGAGGCACAGGGAATGGGTGCCTGTCCTTACCGCCATGTGCCAGCGAGAACCGGCCGGGATCGGAAAAACGGCACGGCGCGCCATGCACCACTTCGGCGACAAGGGCCAGCGCGCGCACCGTGCGCGCACCGACACCTGGTACCAGAAGGAGCTCGGAAAAGTCCTCGGGGCCGCGTTCGGCAGCGGCCGCCATGTTTCCATGCAGCCGACGCATGATGACATCGCTTTCGCGCACATCGTGGTGAGCTGGCATGATCAGATGCGGCAGCAACAGCTGTTGCGGTGCCGGTGCCGCGCCGCGCTCCAATGCGGCGAACTCCTTGAGGATGCGATCCGGCCCAAGGTCCTGCAACAGATCCAACTGTCCCTGGCGCGAAGCTTCGGCGCGCCGGTCGGTCAGATTAACGATCTCGCCCTGGTTGGCGCCTTCGATGGCGGTGTGCGGCTGGTCGACGAAACTCTTCAAACCTTCGGACAGCCAATGATAGCGGCGCGCCACCTTGCTGTCGCCGTTCATGCCTTGCTGGACCACGACCCAGTCGCCGTCATCGGTGACGATGAACCCGTGCAGATAGAGGTCGAAACCATCCTGGACGGCGGCGCTGTCCACCTTGGCGACAAGCCGGCTGACGGTTGCCAGGCTCGCTCCGTCAAAGCCAACGCGTTCGCCGATGATTGCAAGTTCATGCGGGATTTTGCGCGAATGCGTGCCGCGGCCGCCGCAGACATGAATGCCCAGTTCGCCGGAGAGCGGCGTCAGACCGCGTTTCAAGGCGCCGACGACGCTGGTCGTGATACCGGACGAGTGCCAGTCCATGCCCATGACGGCGCCGAAGGATTGGAACCAGAACGGATGCGCCAACCGGCGCAGCAACTCGTTGCGACCGTAGTGATGAATGATTGCCTCGCACATCACGGCGCCAAGGCGCGTCATGCGGTCGCCAAGCCATTTCGGCACGCGTCCGCCGTGAAGTGGAAGATCAGCACTGCCCGATCGTTGCGCCACGTCTGTTCCTATGCCTGCTGTTCCCTCGAAATAGGTATCCCAGACCGCAGGCAGAAGCACTCGATGCTTCTGCCTGGCTGAAGCCCGGCGACATCAAATCCAGTGCGACAGTACCACCTCCATCTCGACGGTCTCGACCTGCTGGGCAAATCGCTGGTGATAAACGGTCAGCAGCGCATCATGCGTCGCGTCGGAAGAACTGCACAGCGCGTCCGTGACGAGAACCACGCGATAACCGAAATCGATTGCTCCGAGCACCGTGGCCAGAACGCATACATCGGTTTCGCCGCCAGTGATGACCAGCGTATCGATATCGCGCTCTGCCAGAAAAGCCCTGAGCCGGCCCTCAAACCAGGGCGAGTAGATGTGTTTGTCGATGACTGCCGCCGGCGGGCAGTAAGCGGCCAATGCCGGCAACAGGTCGACCATTTCGTCGCCGATACTTTCGATAGTCATCGTGGTCCAGTGCTCATAGTAGCGCTTCCATGTGCCTACACCCTGCCCCGGCTTCTGGGCAGGCAGGAAGCGCGTGAAGACTGTCTGTTGCGCCTTCCTTTCGACCAGGCTCTCGATGCGAGGGAGCACGCGAGTGATCCATGGAGTGGCCCACTGTGACGGCTCGGCAAACAGCCGCTGCATGTCAACACAGACATGCATGCAGCGGTCGCCCAGAGGCCCGTATGCCAAACCCGGCATCGACATCAGGAAGTCCGTACGCGGTCGGATTTTTTCACGAGCTTTTCCTTGCCATCGAAGGCATCGATCAGAACGTCCCGTGCCGGCACTCGTTCCTTGTCGCTTCAGGAACCGACATCAGCCATCGACGTTTCCGCCTCATGGATCCGATGCCATCCGCTGGAAGAGCCCACTGGTGAGGCGGACGGCGCTTCAACGAAATCCTTGCGGCAAGGAACAATAGCCTCGGCGACTTGGAGATGAAATCACAGGAGATTCCGATGGCCGCGCCTGGGCATTCGACAAGCGGCCGGGACAGCGACGATGAGCATTTTCTATCGAGCGGCCAAGATTGCGGAAGAGGTTCACGCAGCGCAGCGCGACAAGACCGGGCGGCCCTATATCGAGCATTGCCGTCGTGTCGTCGACGCTGTCGAGACGATGGATCAGAAGGTCGTCGCCTATCTGCATGATGTCCTGGAAAAAGGCGAAGGCTGGTCACGAGCCAAGCTTGAAGCGACCGGGTTTGGACCGTCGATTGCTTCCGCGGTCGATGCCATGTCGCGCAGAGACGGCGAGGACTATTTCACGTTCGTGCGGCGGGCCGCATCGAATCCGCTGGCGCTGCCGGTAAAACGCGCTGACCTCGAAGACAACATCTGGCAGTCACGGCAAATTGGAGCCTCGACAGCCAAATACGAAGAAGCCTTGCGCATTCTCGATGAGGAATTCTCCGGGCGCTAGCAAATGCCTGCCAGAGGTCCAACGATACTATTCCCTGACATGTGGCGTGTGCCGTTTGTCCTCCACCGGGTCGATATCGATGCGCGCCTTTTCTGGATCGAAAGCACCATGACGTGCAATGGCCCGCGCTGCCGTATCCGGCGTCTCGTATGCCCACATGAAGTCATCGGCCGCGCCACCAACTGCATGGACACGCCAATAGCTAGCGGTTCCCTTCAGCGGTGAACTGCTTGTCGTGTTTGTCTTTTCGAAAAGCTCGAAATAGATGTCCTCGAACGGAATATAGAACACCGGCTCATGTCCCTCTTCCCTGAGTACCTTCGCGCGCTCCGTGGCCGCGACTATGGCGTCGGAGAATCGCACCGTTACCGTGCCGGCAAACGGTTCTATGGTTAGTGGGCGGTGGTGTTCTGAAGTTGCGACTGAAGTTTGCATCCGAATTCTCCGTGGCTACCGATTGATCGCGACGGCGTTCCGGTTCGCCATCCATGGAGACGAAATGCGCGGCGATGCATCAGGTTCCAGCTTGTCCGATGAAGCCGACTGACTGCCGAGCCAAGCGCTTTATCGCCTGCCGTAACTGTCGAGAAAGCTCGCCAACAGTCGCGAAACCTCTTGTGGGGCCTCACGTGTTGGGAAGTGCCCAACCGCATCCAGGACCACTCGTTTGTAGGGCGCGGTGAAATGCTCCTCCAGCCCTTCCGACGATGCGGTCAGCACAACACGGTCGTCGCCACCATGAAGCGTCAAGGTCGGCACCGTGATGATCTTGACCGATGTTTGCCGGCCGGCCAGATCCGCGTAGCGGGGATCGGGCTCCGCCTCACCCCAGCGAACCCGATAGGAATGCAATGTCACGTCAGGCCAATCCGGATTTTCGAAGGATGCAGCCACTTCATCGAAAATGGCATCGTCGAACCAGCCCAACGGGCTCCAGCTGTCCCATTGGAATCTGGCGAATTCCTTGCGATTCTTTCGCACGAACTCGGCGCCCCGCGCTGTTGCCATGAACCATTGATACCAAAATGCTTTCGCCTGTTCGGGCGCTGGCGTTGCCGGCTTGCCGGGTTGCCAGCCAAGCGACAGCGCGGCACAGCACCTGATGCGATCGGGAAAAATCGAGGCCAGGAGGTAGGAGATCCGAGCTCCCCAGTCGTGCCCGACGACCGCAAAGCGGCTGAGGCCAAGCGCGTCGGCAAAGTCGAGCACATCGCGCGCCATTGCAGCAATTTCGCCGGATCGCATGGTTTCCTTCGACAGGAACGATGTCCGTCCAAAACCTCGCAGCCACGGCGAAAACGTCCGAAAGCCGGCCTCATGAAGGACCGGCGAAATGCGCGCGTAAGTGGTCGCGTCGTCCGGCCACCCGTGCAGCAGGACAACGGGCGCACCGTTTTCTGGCCCGCCACCGAGATAGGCGATGCGCAGCAGTGGCGTATCGCAAGATGAAATAGGGTTCATTTGCTCTCCGGCGCTGTAACCGGCTGGTCGCCGCCAGTCGTCGACTTGGGTCTGGCATCCTGGTCAACCTGCGGGTTCTTGTTGATGGTGTCGGTGTTGGCTTTCGTCGGTTCGACGCTGTTATCACAGGCGCCGAGCGCAAGAGCAGCAGCCAACACCAGAAGCGACAAGGATTTCTTCATCGAAACCTCCTCTGACTGATATTCGACAAACGAGGCTCCGCGAATTTGGTTGCCTTGCTGGATGCTCGGGCCAGCCTTCAATCCTTCGAGCTTTTTGAGCCGGCGCTGACTGTCGGGTCGGGCACGACAGGGCCGCGTTCGGTCTCGGGACCTTCTCCCTCGATCTCCTGCACGGCTTGATCCCAGTGCTCCTGCTCGCGTCCAGTCGGACGGCCCTCCCGTTCCCAGATTTCATAGGCACGCCGTTTGATGCGCTCTTCCCTGCTGTCCATGACACCGATCCTCCGATCCATCAGTCTCAATTCCGGACGATATTTTTTGTTCCTCGGAGAGAGCCACTGCGGGCGCCGCGGATTCAAACAAGCCGCATATGGATTGCGTGCCCAACCGCTTGGTTATTGCCGTACCGACGTTTTTTCGTGACATGCCAGCGCTGGCGGATCAATGTATCCGACTGTTGATCCGCGCTCTGCACGCCTAGGCTCCACCATCGCCTGGTGGGCAGTGCCCTGATCGCCCGGATCGAAAGACCTGACGGGCATTTCGAGACCAAGGTGACGCCCATGCGGGAATTGCCGAAAGACATCGACGCCGATGTGGTGATCGAAATCAGCAAACTGCTGGACGACAGTCCGCTTTTCGTCCCCGTCCGGGTTCATGAGCTTGCAGCCAGGGTGAGGCAGAAGGTGAAGACAGGTCTGCCGGACCTTTCGATCGAAGAACTGATCGTGGAAATGGCCTCTGTTCGCCGGTTGGCCATGGCGTTCGATCTCCCTGGATCGGAGAATGTGGTGCAGATTCCGATTCGCCATCCGCGCCGCTAAATCCGGTCCCCCAGCCTGACGCTACGACGTCGTTATCTCGTCTGCCAATCGATCGCGCGGCTTACAGCCAAGATGGCGTCGTCGGGAACCTAACGTGCGACTACGGATTGAGTGCGCACGGGAGTTCGAGTCCAGGTCATTGCGATGCCCCTTAATCCGGATTGGCAAGATATCGCGGCACGGTTGGTTTTGACTTTGCTTGCCGGTGCGCTGATAGGATTGGATCGTGAAGCGCGCGGCCACTCGGCAGGGCTGAGGACAACCATTCTGGTCGGACTGGCCGCCGCTCTCACAATGGCACAGGCAAATCTGCTGCTGGGAGTCGGCGGCAAAAATCCCGATTCCTTTGCCTCCATGGACGTGTTGCGCTTTCCGCTTGGCGTGCTGACCGGCGTCGGCTTTATCGGCGGCGGCGCCATTCTTCGCCGCGGCAACCTTGTCAGCGGAGTCACAACGGCTGCCACATTATGGGTGATGACCGCGATCGGGCTGGCGTTCGGCGGTGGTCAGTATGGTTTGGGGGTGGCTGGGACGGCGCTTACCTTGTTGACACTTCTCGTGCTGAAATGGGTCGACGTGCGCATTCCCCGCGACCATCACGCCGAACTGGATATCGCCTGGAAGGCGGGAAAGACCGGCGATCTCGGCGAAATCGTCAGGCCGCTCGGTTACCGGGCACGGTTGGTCGGAATGGAGCGACGCCCGGATCACCACGACCCTGTATTCTCATTTGAAATTGGCTGGACGCGACCGGACCGTAGCGGCCCGCCGACAGATTTGCTTTCTCTCTTGGACCAGCACTGCGAAGTCAAAAAATTCAGCCTGGTCAGCGAACCGGCGCACTGAATGGAATTCCTTGTTGGTTCGAAGAGCGCTCGGCTTTTGTGGTCTTGGCAGTCACGCATCGCCATCTCGGAACAAAGCTTTTTGGTTCAAGTTTACCGAACGAAGGGACGAACTTTTCCCAGGAGATTTCCTATGAAACATGTTCTCATGACCAGCATGCTGGCGATCGGTCTCGGCTGCGGGATGGCGATGGCTCAGACACAACAGCCAGCCGAAAGCCCATCAGGAGCGGATACCAACTGTACATCCGCGAAGGCTAACTGCCAGCCCGGCTCGAAGATGGGCGAGCAGGCGCAGGGGAAGACCAAGGTCCAGACTGACGAGCAGGCCCAGGGCAAGGCTGGCGCCACCACGGACCAGCAGGCGCAGGGCAAAGCCAAGATCCAGACCGACGAGCAGGCCCAGGGCAAGGCTGGCGCCACCACGGATCAGCAGGCGCAGGGCAAAGCCAAGGTCCAGACCGACGAGCAGGCCCAGGGCAAAACTCCTGCACAGGATACGACTTCGACCGGCTCGATCAACAATGTCACGGTTGAACAGAAAACCCAGATCACCCAAGTGATCAGGGAGACAAAGGTCGAGCCGGTAGCCAGTGTCGATTTCGACATCTCCATAGGCGTGGAAGTTCCGCGGCACAAAATCAGGCTGCATCGTTTGCCGGCGCGCATCGTCAAGATTGTCCCGGCTTACGAAACTTATGAATATTTCCTGCTTGCCGACGGTCGGATCGTCATCGTCGATCCGGATACGTTCAAGATCGTGCTGATTCTGACCTAACAGTTCCGGCCACCGCGATCCGCCCCGCCCATGTCGGGGTGGACCGCCCACTGCAATGAGTACGCAGTGGCGAGAATCTTCTATCGCCTCCGGGCACCAAAGACGCCCTCACCATGAATGACTCAGCAGCGTGATGGGTGAAAGCAGTCGGCCCGGCAGGTTCAGAAGCTAAGCCATAGCCGCTCTTAACAGCGTATATCGCTTGATGGCCACGGCGGATCGGCAAGGTCGGCCCGGCGTTCTCACCGAGGCGCGGGTTTTCGATTGAGGGAGATTTTCGCCTCCTTCGCCAGTTTCCTTGCCTGAAGGGTCGGCATCGACGTTGCCCTTCAGCGCCTTGCGAATGGCGGAGAGGTCCTTTGCCATACCGCAGTCCTATGCGCTCTTGCGCTTCGCCGCGGTCGACTTCGCCTTGGTGGTGGGCTTGCCACCCTCCTGCGCCAGGCTCTTGCGCAAAATGTCGGCAAGATTGACGACGTTGGTCTTGGGTTCTGGCGCCGGCTTCGGCGGCTTCTTGCCCTTGCGCTTTGCCTCGATCATCGCGATGAGCGCGTTTTCATAGGTGTCTTCGAATTTCGACGGGTCGAATTTGGCGGGTTTCTTGTCGATCAGTAGCTGGGCGATCTCCAGCATCTCCGGATCGACTTTACGGTCCTTCAGGCCTTTGAATACCGACCGAGCCGAGATCATCTCGTTGTGATTGCGCAGCTCGGTCAGAAGCATGCCTTTGCCTTCTGCCTGGATCAGCACTTCCCTGCCGCGCTGGTACAGCACCACGCAGGAGCGGGCGGCCACCTTCTTGTGTGCCATTGCATCGCGGATCACAGCATATGCTTCCGCGGACGCGGCATCGGCAGGAACAAGGTAGTAGGGTTTTTCGAGATACCGGGCATCGATGTCATCAATCGGTACGAAGCCGCCAACCTCGAGCGTGTGCTGCGACACCAGCTTGAGCTTCTTGATTTCAGCCGGCTCGATCCGAACGAAGTCGCCTTTTCCGGTCTCATAGCCTTTCAGCTGGTCTTCGGCTTCGACCGTTTCGCCGGTTCCTTCGTCGACATAAGCGCTCCTGACCGGCAATCCGTCCTTGCGGTTCAGGATCTTGAAGTGAATTCTTTCGGCCTCGGTGACGGCACCGATGATCTTGACCCCGCATGACACCGATCCGACCTTCAGGAAGCCTTTCCAGGCAGCACGCGGCACAACCATTGCAATCCTCACGACTCGCCAATGGATTCTGAACGAGTGGTGCCGCGAATGGTTCCTGGTTTGATCGCGGGCAAGCTTGGCGACCCGAGACGTTTCGGAACCCCGTCCTTACTTCGACAGCGACCGGAGGCTCGGCACCTCGAGCATCGACGACCGCCACATCGCGGTTGCCCTGCAGCACATGAACGCCTGTTAATAGAACAATCGGAAAATCATGACCGCCGCCGCCAGCGTCATGATGCCTGTCGCTGCCCAGCCCACCAGGCGCACAGCCATCGGTACAACGGCATTTCCCATCACGTCGCGTCGCGCTGTCATCAGCATCATCACCATCATTACCGGGACCGCGACCACGCCGTTGACCACCGCGCTCCAGTAGAGGGCTTTGATCGGATTGACAGGCGTAAAATCGAGACACGCACCAAGGAACGTCGCCAGCGCGATCGTTGCGTAGAACGCTTTCGCCTTCAGCGGTTCGCGCTCCAGCCCGATCGGCCATTTGCGCGCCTCGCCGAGCGCATAGCCGGCCGACCCGGCAAGGACCGGAATTGCCAGGAGCCCGGTACCGATGATGCCGAGGGCAAAGATTGTGAAGGCGAACTGGCCGGCGACGGGTTTCAGCGCTTCCGCGGCCTGGCTCGAGGACGTTATGTCGGTGACGCCCCCGGCATGCAGTGTGGCGCCCGCGGTTATCATGATGGCAAGCGCCACCAGATTCGAGAATGCCATTCCAACATAAGTGTCCAGCCGGATGCGCTTGATGGCGTGGGTTGACCGCCGCGGTGCCTTTTTCAGAGGCTTGCGTCGACCGGCTTTTTCTTCTTCAACCTCCTGCGAAGCTTGCCAGAAAAACAGATAAGGGCTGATGGTCGTGCCGAAAATGGCCACGACCGTGGTCCAGAATTGCGGGTCTGGCGACAATGTCGGGATGAACAGTCCGCGCGCGACTTCCGCCCATTGCACGTGCACGAACAGGATCGTACCGAAATAGGCAAACAGCGAAACGGTCAGCCATTTCAGGATCGAGACGTAGCGGCTGTATTTCAAGAATATCTGAAGAACCACCGATATGCTCGCAAAAAGCGCGACGTAAAGCAGTTGCGGGCCGCCAACGATAAGCCGCAACGCATCGGCCATGGCACCAAGGTCGGCGCCGATGTTGATGGTGTTGGCGATGAGAAGGAGAAAAACAATCGCCTGCAGCAGCCAGTTTGGATAATGGACCCGCATGTTGCCGGCGATGCCCCGGCCGGTGGTCCGGCCAATGCGCGCGCTGATTTCCTGAACGACCGACATCAGTGGGTAACTGAACAGCATCGTCCACGCTAGTCCGTAGCCAAGTTGCGCGCCGGCCTGCGAATAGGTGGCAATGCCGCTCGGATCATCGTCGGAGGCTCCGGTTATCAAGCCCGGCCCGAGGACGGTGAGAAGACGCGATTTTGGCGCCCTCACCCCACCGGAAGCATTGGCGTTCAGCGCTCTCTCCTTCGCTGTTGTTTTATGTCAGGCATTACAAAGCCCGCCGCTCGCTCGGAAGCGACGAGCCGAACATTCGCGTCAGGCGACGCTAGATGCGCCCGAGAACGACCAGGATGATGACAATAAGCAGCACCAGACCAAGACCGCCGCCACCATAATAGCCGGTGCCGTAGAATGGCCCGCCGCCAAGTCCACTAAGGCCACCAAGCAATGCAATAATCAGAATGATGATGAGAATGGTCCCGAGACTCATGACGTTCTCCTGTCCGCGGCTTCCCTCCGTTGCGAAACGCAGCGGCGCCCGCCTGCTGAGACTATGAACTCGCCACAAGCCTTCCTGTTCCCGGGCGAGTTCCACTGGTTCTGACATGTTGGTTCTTGGCAGTTTCAACATGTCTTGAACAAGGTCACTCCGTGACACCTGGATAGCCTTGGCTTTTCAACAATCCAGCGAGATGAGCGGCGTTGGAAGCAGCCATTTCGATCGTGCCAGAGACCTTTTCCGGTGTTCCCGGCAAGTCGACATAATTGACATCCCCCATGGCTTCGCCAACCCAATAGATTCCGCTATTGGCGGGAATGGTGAAGCCAACATCGTTCAGGGCTTGAAAACATTCGGCGTGGCAGTGATGCGCCCCATCCTCGTTGCCGACGATGGCCACCAAAGCCACCTTTCCTGCCGCCGGCATGCGCCCTTTGTCGTCGGTCTCCTCTAGAAACGCATCCATTCGCTCCAGAACGCGCTTGGCCAGGCTCGAGGGCTGGCCAAGCCAGATTGGCAGTCCGAGCACGAAGATGTCGGCCACCAGTATTTTCTTCCTGAGTTTCGGCCAATCGTCGCCCTTGCCCATATCGGAAAGCACACCTGGCTTGATATCGTGATCGACCGAACGCACGATCTCGCCTTTGACACCGTATGGCACCAGCGCCGCCAGAACATCGGCAAGCAACCGGTCCGTGGAGGATCTTTCCCTGTCGTTCGAAGCCTTGAGCGAGCAATTGAGGGCGAAAGCTGTAAGTGGCATGTGAAATCTCCTGCGTTATCCCCAGCCAACCGCAATCGCCGCGACTGCCATGCGGCGGAGCGTTTATGCAACTTGTTGCGGGATTGCTCGGCATTTAACGCCGAGGGTAAAGCCTAGTTCCGAGGACGGACACGGCAGGCAGACCGTTAGCCGGCAGCACAGCCACGTCTTTCCCGTCGACCTGGCACAAGAATTCTAGGCTTTTTGCCATCCATTGCGGAACCAGAAAGCAACCATATCGGTTCTTGAGCAGCCGCTTCGCACTGGGCGGCGAGAAGTGGCTCCCCTCCCACTTCGTCACGGTCCCGCCGGCTCGGAGCCGGCGGGATTTTGAGCCCGACGCATGATGGGAACGGGCGACGACGTCGAGCAACACCGGCTGACCCAGTCGGCAATCTATTCGACCGACCGTCGTTTCCCCGGAGTTCTTGTGAATGGATACGGATACAGTGCTCGTCCAGACCCCAGAAGTAAGCGGCCTGCGGTTGGCGGTGTCCGTGGCCGGCGATCCGGATCGACCAACCCTGATCCTTCTCCACGGCTGGCCCCACTCCAGAGAAATCTACGATGGAGTGATCGATGAGCTCGGCAAGCGATATTTTACTTTGGCTTTCGATCTTCCGGAGATTGGCGGATCGCGAGGTGCCCCGCCATCGGCAGAGAAGAAAGTCCTGGCAGATATCGTGATTTCAGCCGCCGAGGCGATTGGCGCCAGGTCCATGGTGGTTGCCGGCGTTGACGTCGGCGGCATGATCGCTTTCGCCGCCGCGCGCTACCACGGCGACCGCATCGTTGGCGCGGTGCCGATGAATACGGTCATCCCCGGCCTTCATCCATGGGCTGATGTAATCGCAAACCCGGCCATCTGGCATTTTGCGTTCCATGCGGTGCCGGAGCTGCCGGAATTATTGGTGACTGGCCACCAGCGTGCGTATTTCGACTTCTTCTTCGATCTGCTCGCTGGCCGTCATGGCGCCGTGACGAATGAAATGCGGCAGATATTCACCGCGGCCTATTCGAGGCCAGAGGCACTCGAGGCCGGCTTCGACTGGTATCGCGCATTTGAAGCGGATGCCAAGGCCAACGCCGTTCCGGCAAGCATCGAGGTTCCACTTCTCTACATCCGCGGTGACGCGGACTTCGGATCGATCGACGACTATCTCGAAGGTTTGAGGCTATCGGGTGCGAAGAACCTGCAAGGCCATGTGATCGCCAATTGCGGCGAGTTTCTGCCTATCGAGGCACCGGAGGCATTCGTCAGGGCGCTGGCGGAATTTGCACCAAGATAGCACATTCGAATGCTGCTCAGCGCTCCGCGGTGCGAAGCGCCGATATGAAAACCAGCAGCAGCGCCAAGGCATTGAGACCCGCGGCGATGGCATGCGAATATTCCCATTGGCGTCGGAGCAACTCCCAGTTTTCAGGCAGAATGGTCCAATTCCGCGTAGCCCGATTGATCGGATAAGTCAGCGTCCAGAAGGCAAACTGCGTGGCACCGATGCTGAGAAAGGCGACCACGATCAAACCAAACGATCCGCCTGATCGGTAAAGCAAAACTGCCAGGGCAGCCGTCGAGAGTAACGCCCCCAGCACCACGATGCCAAACAGGCTCCAGCCATCATAGGCGCGTTGCGCGGCCAGATAGCTCGTCCCGTCAAGCTTCATCTTGTTGAACATCGCGAAAAGATGCGCGCCGGCCGGGATGAAAGCCAATGCAACGAAGATGAAGCTGATCACTCTCAGACCATAGATCGCCATATCCGGTCTCCTCTCGAGGAGACAGCTAGGGCATCCGGTATGGTTGGAAAGGTGGTTTTGAATCGTGCGGCCAGGCCCGATACCCGCAATCCGGTGAGCGCCTGGTGGATTGCGGAAGTCACGTCGCGGCTGTGCACCAGCGCGTTGAAGAGGAACAGCTTGCGTTCAAGGACTCGTGAGAGCCGGGTCGCGGAGCCCCAGGATTCTGAAAGGCCAGTGCGCGATGCGTCAGGAATTTTGGGAGCGCAATGTCCGCAAGGTAATCGAATATCGGTGCTCGGCAAGCGGCGGGATGCTGTGCTCCCATTCCGTGCGCGAGGGACCGGTCATGAGATAGGCCGACCGTGGCTCGACGAGGATGGTCTGTCGATCCCACCTGGTTCCATTCTTTCGCCGGAGGCGGAAACTGCAAGGCGCCAGCAGCGAAACGCCCGCCACGTCTTCGAAATGAGGCTTGTCGCGGTGCCAGCCGATGCCAGCGCCAGGCTGGTACTCGTTGATCAACACCTGCGCGAAAGCTTCGGCTGGCCGGCTAGCCAAGATCGCGACCTTCTTGCGCAGAGACAACAGAAAATCAGGTATCGGGGGCTTACTACCTGTCGCGTGGATTGCCGAATTCCGCATCGCGCTTCCTCGAATATCGATCAACGCGTGGCAGGTCGTCGCGCCGTGGAACCGGATAATCCCGAGCGGGTTCTGTCCGAGTGACATCGGGTGCCGACATGCCATCGACTGTGATCCGCGACACGAGCTACGCCCCCGCGACCAGGATCCTTTCCGTCTGGTTCGTGCCGAGCGGTATTCGCTATGACTATGAGGACGTGGCCCCGGCAACCTACGCCGCTTTCAGAAAGGCCTCATCCAAAGGCCGTTTCTTCAATGAATTCATTCGTGATCGTCACAAATATCGCCGCTTTGGGGAACGGCAGGCCGTCGGGAAATGAAGTGCTCGATCCGGGCCTGCGGGGTCACTGTCCTGACAGCTTCTGCTTGATTTTCTTTATCATGCCGTCGTGAGATTGACCCATGAAACGGTTCTCGATGCCGGCCCATTCAGACATGCGCACGATGTCCTCGAAGCCCGCGAGGTCGACGCTTGCTTCCGGCACCAGCGGCTTGCCTTGCCGCAAATCGTCGAGCGCCTGCTGCAGGGCATGGACAGCGCGGAACAAAAGCGTCGTCGGATAAAGGATCATGTCGTAGCCCATTTCATGCAACTCGGCAGGCGATTGCCAGGGCGTCTTGCCGCCGCGCTCCAGGATGCTCGTGGCCAGTGGAACGTTTCTGAACGCCTCGCCGACCTGGGTCAGCTCCTCCACGCTGGTCGGCCCCTCGATGTAGACACCATCGGCGCCGGCGTCGAGATAGCGCTTGCCGCGCTCGATCGCATCGCGCAGCCCGTGCGGCTGCCGCGCATCGGTGCGGGCAAGCAGGAAGAAAACCGGGTCGGCGCGTGCCGCGACGGCGGCGCGAATCTTTTGCTCCATGAATTCCGGCGCAACGACCTCCTTGCCAGCCATGTGGCCGCAGCGTTTGGGTGGCTTCTGGTCCTCGATGAACAGAGCCGAGGCACCGATCGCCTCGTAGCTCCTGACGGTGCGCGTCACATTCTTGACGTCGCCATAGCCATCGTCGCCGTCGATCAGCACCGGCAGGTCGGAAGCTTCGACGATCTCACGTGCCCTGGCATGCTTTTCGCCAAACTGTTCGAGATCGATGTCGGGAACCGCGTGCATGGCCGCGACCATGGCGAACCCGCCGATCTGATAGGCCGGGAATCCGGCGCGCTCGATCAACCGGGCCGTCAGCGCGTCGCCCGCCGACGGCAACACCAGCGGCGCATTATGATCGATCATCGATTTCCAGGATAGACGCCGGACCATTTTCGAACCTCCCGTCGGAAACGCGATCGATAGATCGAGGTTCCAGGCGCTTTCGGGAGAGTGTTCGGGCCGAGATTGTGGCAACGCTGAAGCTGACACGGTCAAAGCGCCCGATTTCATGGGGCTCGCACGTGCCGTGGGAGGTAAAGGGCGGCACTTCACCTGGAAGATCTTTGCGGATTTGCCGGAAGCGCTCGCGGGTACCGATCCGGCCGGCGGTTTGCATCTGTTTGAGATCACGATCAATGGTGAGGTAGAACCAGCGGTCTCCGGCGAAATCGCCAAGCACCTTCGCTGAGCCTTGCGAGGGTTCCCGGCGAACTTCCGTATGACATTGACCCGAGCATCCTCACCATGGGCGTCGAGATGCGGCTGGCACTTGCAACGATATCCCGGTTGCAAGCCGCGCCGGTTCAGCGCAATTCGTCCGAGCCGTCAGCGACTCCCACGCGATGCCGATAGACCATTTCCCATCCCTTCCAGCCTGTAAACAGCAGGATGAGAACCACTATCAATGACAGGATCAGGCCGGTGGGGACCACAGCCGCCTCCCCATGTTCGTATCGGGAGTACCAGTTGTAAAGTTCGATCAGGACGACGAGTATATTTCCCCCTGCATGAAGCCATGCCGTTGTGAGATTGCGGATCTGAACGTCACCCAGAATGTCGGTCAGGCCGGCAAGAGCGGCCAGGGCCGCCATTATCAGGCCCGCTCCGAGAAGCCACAATGACCCGGTGACCCATCCCGGATTGCCTGTTCGCCAGAAGATCAGGTCGCAAACGAAGGTAGCAACAAAAAAAGCGATAGGGAACGGAATCAGCATGGGATGAATTGGATGGCCGGCGACGCTGGCTGTGCTGCGCGGGTTATGGGTCATCGTGATGCCTCCAACAAATGTGGCGCGTGTCGCGTCCACGTCGGATTTCGGTGAACTATCTAAAAAAGCACGCAGCGACGAGGCAAATAACCTCAAAACCTTGGTAAAACGCTGGTTCCGATGGAATGTTCCATAACCTTGCTCGGACTATGCCGTGAACGGAGCCGCAGCGCGGATCACCCAAGACCGGGGATCGCCCTCGTCTTGCCGCTCATATGTGCGCCCAGTGTCAGTGCTCGCGGAAAACTCCGGACAGCCGCGCCTATCAATGCCGCGCCTCCGGGACGCGCGGCCATTCCGGCGAGGGCCGCGGCCGCGTAGACACGCGTCGAAAACAGTCCTCTCCAGGCGGCCTGGTAGCGTCTGCCGGCACCTTCGCGCCCTGCCCGGTCGCTTGGCGCATCAGCGAGTTCCATGGCTAGCAGCCAGCTTGACTGAAGTGCCATCGAGATGCCTTCGGCGATGATTGGATGAGACTCCCCGGCGGCATTGCCGACACGGAAGATATCGTTTTCATAACAGGCGCGGATGCCAGGCCGGATCGGGCCGGCTGCAAGCCACGGACCGTCTAGGCTAGCCCCATCAAGAGCATCGCTCACACCCCGGCAGGAAGTCATGAGATAGCGAAAGACCGCGTCGGCGGCCGACGGATGGCCATCCTGCCGGGGGTCATCAGGTTCGGAGCCACGGGTCCTGCGCAGCCGCGCGAGCATGTCACGCCTTAGGCAGCAGGAGATCGAAAGTCGGCCATGATCGGCCAGGACCATGCCGCCATAGCCGCCAGGAAATATCAGCAGAGGCATCAGATCAGGCGCGAGTGACGACCCGGTGAAGTGCGCCTTGAAGCCGAGCAGGTCCGACGGGTGGCTGGCCTTTTCGAGCTGGCTTGGCAGCGGCCCCGGTTCCCAGGAACCATGCGCGGCGACGACCACCGGAGCCCGCAAGATTGTCGTTTCGTACCCGGAATTCTCGTCTTTTGCCTGAATTCGCACCGCTTGCATGTCGCCATCCTGATCAATGGCGACAGCGCGGCAAGGCTGGAAGATTTCCGCGCCTGCCGATCGCGCCGCCCGCAGCAGTAGAAAATCCAGCATGTCCCGGCCCAGCGCCCGGCCGAAGGCGTCTTTTACAGGAGGCCCGTATTTTACACCCGGCATCGGCGCCTCGATGCAAGTCGCGCCGGAAAAGAAGCCGACGCGGCGGATTTCAGGGCCAGCATTGGCGCGCCAGGCCGCGCCGATCTCCAACCGGTCGAGAAGCGCCAGATTGCTTGCCGAGATGAATTCGCCGCACACCTTGCGGCGCGGGAACATTTTCTTTTCCACGATCGCCACGGCCCATCCGCGCCGGGCCAGCAGCAGCGCCAGCGAGGTGCCCGCGGGGCCGGCCCCGATGACAATCGCATCGTGGGTGGATGGTCGCCTCATGGTCATCCCCAGCCGGCATGGGCGCTGGCGCCGACGAAGACGTGCGAAAAGGGACCGGCACGCCGCTCCTCGAGTGGCCTGCCGCCGGCCGCAAGCCAGAGGTCGGAAAGCTCTCTGCCACGAAAGCCGGCGCGCACGCTCTGAGCTGCGTCATGTCGCGTGACGTCGTTGGCGCCGATCGCCGGGAGAAGACGGGTCGCGGCCAGCGCGAACCTTGCCCTCAGCGGCTCCGTCGCCAGGAGCAGCGGGGCTTTCCACGCCAGCAGTGAAAACAGACGCACGAGTTCGACATCGTCGAAATGATGCAGGAACAGATTGACGGTGATCGCGTCGAACCGCTCGCCCCGGGTCCCTTCGGCCCAGTCGAAGACGTCAGCGGTGATGACTTCGGTGCTCCATCCCAGTCTGGTGAATTCGGCGAGGATTCCGGTGCTGGCGAGGCCGACGCGGTCGAGCAAGGTCAGCTCTACCTCGGGCCAGTGCCGTGCCAATCGCCTTCCGAGCTTGAGCACGAAGGTGCCGTCGCCGGCGCCGATCTCCAATATGCGGCGCGGCGGTCTCGGCAGGAATTTCCTGAGCAAAGACGCCATGATCGGCGCCTGAAACATCAACGCATTGATCCAACGGAGGTCGCGCCGCGAGGCCAGCGCCCGTGGGTCCTCGGCCGCAAGTCCGTCGAGGATTTCCGGGACGACGCTGCGGTGACTGAGCGCGTTCATGACACGGTTCGAAAAAGCATGGTTTCGGCCGTCAATCCGGGTCCAAACGACATACCGCAGCCGAGCAGTCCGGATGGGGCCTTCAGCATTTCTTCCATCACGAACATCACCGTCGCCGACGACATGTTACCATATCGGCGCAGCACCTCGCGCGATGGCGTTAGCGCGGCGGGATCGAGTTTCAGCGCCCTCTCGACGGCATCGAGAACCGAACGTCCGCCCGGGTGCACGGCCCAGAGGTCGATCGCGTCCGGTGGCCGGTCGCCGAGAAAGGCATCCTGGTTGCTTCGCAACACGTCTTGGATCGCCGTCGGCACCTGGCCGGAGAGAACCATGTCGAAGCCGTGGTCGCGAATATCCCATCTCATCAGGTCGCGCCGCTCATCCGCGACCATGCAATGAAAGCTGTCGAGTTCAATGCCGGGCGGCTCGGCGGTGACAAGAGTTGCCGCGCAGCCATCCCCCCAGAGGCAGAAGGACAGCAGCTTTTCCAGTTCGGGGCTTTCCCTGAGATGCAAAGTGCAGAGCTCGATATTGACCAGCAGGACCCTGGCCCGCGGATCCGACCTGACGATGTGGCGGGCAAGCTTGAGGCCGTTGATCGCCGCGTAGCAGCCCATGAACCCGATCATCGTGCGTTCGATGCCGTCCGGCAGGCCGCAGCGTTTAACCAGATCCAAGTCGATGCCGGGCGCGGAAAATCCGGTGCAGGTGGTGACGATGAGATGGGTGATACGCGACGCCCCGTCGCCAAGGTGCAGCCCGTCGACGGCTTTTTGCGCCAGCACAGGGGCGGCCTCGCCAAACATCGCCATTCTCGCGGCCGTTCCTGGAAACGCGCCGCGAATGAAGGTTCCGCCAAGGTCGGCGGATGGCCCTTCCGGGTCGAGAGCAGGTGCAAAGCAGGAATAGCGGCTCTCGATGCCGGCGAGGCCGGCCATGCGTTCGAATACCCTGCGGTGATTGGCGGCGAGCATGGAGGCCGCGAACCGCAGATAGAACCGATGAACCTCATGTTCAGGAACCGCTGTCGCAATCCGGTTGATATAGGCGCTAGCGGGCATTTCCGTCTCCCAGGGCTCCGCGCGCTGCATGGCGCGGATGCCCGAGTGGTCTTGCTCAATGGCACCAGTGTTAACGCGACTGGTTTGAGCGTTGCCTATTCCATGAACGCTTCATAGAGCCGATTTCATCCCGGGCGACCGCACCGCCAACGGACACCATACTGGTCCCGCAATCGGGGACCGTGCGCTTCCATGTCGGTGTCGCGGCTGGCGAACGCTACCGCGGCCGCGTGTCGCCAGCGTCGGCCATCTCGTCCTTGAAGTTAACTTTCGTGCCCTTCCGCACCATGGCAGCGAGGTCTTCGGCATCCCAGTTGGTCAGCCGGATGCAGCCATGCGAGAAGGTCGTGCCGATCCTGCCGGGTTCGGGCGTGCCGTGAATGCCGTAGCTTTCGACCGAGAGGTCGATCCAGACCGATCCCACGGGATTGTTGGGCCCCGCGGCGATGGTGAAGGGCCGCTTGGTCCTCACTCCCTTGAAGGCGAAGTCCGGATCGTAATGATAGGTGGGGTTATGCACCACGCGTTCGACTTCCGCCGTACCGCTCGGCGCCGGCTTTTCGTCGCTGCCGATCGAGGCGGGATAGACTGCGAGCCATTTGCCGGATGCATCGAGCACACGCACCAGACGGGCGCCCTTGTCGACCTCGATGGCGGCAACGGCGTCAGGACGATCGCCCCGGCCGACATCGGGTACCACCAACATCGTGCCGGCCTTCCTGAAGCCGATGCTCGGATTGAGCTCTCTGAGCAATTGTTCGCTGATATGGAAGCGCTCCGCCAGCTTCTCCACCGCGTTGTGATAGCCGAGCCGCCGCAAGTGGGCCATCTTCTCCATGCGAGCCGGAATGCGCCTGGTGAAAGGTCCGTGTATATCCTTGGACGTTACCTCATAGCTTACCAGGACCGGACCGGTGGAATTTGCCACGAGCTTGTCCCAGGTCTCCTGAGTGAGCTTGCCGTCGGCCCGGAATCCGTTCGCGGTCTGAAAGGCGCTAACCGCCTTGGCGAAATTCTCTGACAGACGGCCGTCGATCAGGCCCGGCGAGAAACGGGCGCGATCCAGGAGAATCTGCGCCTTCAGGACTGTCGGATCGATGCCCTTCGGCTCGCCGGCAGCGAATTGGGCCTGATTGACAGTGGTTGGGTCCAGCTTGGCCGCCTTCGTCCCGCCGCATGCGAGGACGAGCGCCGCGGCGGCGACAAGAAGGAGCCTGATCATCGATGTCACTCCCTGGACTGCGACAGAACTCTGCCTCTATGACGCGGCACGCCCTATCTGGTTCCCTTTGCTGACAGACGCACGACGGCGGGCTTGCTTGCCAAGGACCTCGTGCGAAAGCACGGCAAGGCTGGTTCCCAAGGTGAGCAGAAGCCAGCTTGCTCGCCTTAAGTTGCGGACCCGGCCTGCATTACCGCGCGGCTATGGCGCGCGATGACGCTTTCCTCGTCAGTCGCAATCACACGCACTTCCACCTTGCTGTCCGGATGGCTGACGATCTCGGCGTGGGCGTCATTGGCCGGCTCGTCGAGCGCCACGCCGAGCCACGTCAATTTTTCGGATATCTTCTTGCGGATGGATGATGACCTTTCGCCGATACCGGCGGTGAACACGAGGCATTCGAGACCACCCATCGTGTTTGCGAGCGCGGATGCTTCCCGCGCGGCGCGGAAGGCGAAAAGCTCGATCGCCTCGCGGGCGCGACGGTTGCTGCTCGCCTCCAGCGTGCGCATGTCGCCCGAAATGCCGGACACGCCGAGCAGTCCGGATTTCTCGTAGAGCATTGTCTGCAACTCGTCCGCTGCCATGCCCCTCTCCAGCAGGAAATACAACAGCACGCCGGGATCGATGGTGCCGCAACGCGTACCCATGACAAGACCATCCAGTGCCGAAAAGCCCATCGTCGTATCGACGCTTTTGCCCTCGCGCAGAGCGCAAAGGCTTGCCCCATTGCCGAGATGAGCGACGATTGTCCGTTTCGCCGCGAGCGCGGGCGATATCTCGCTCAGCCGCCCAGCAATATATTCGTAGGAGAGGCCATGAAATCCGTAGCGCCGCAGTCCTTCCCGTTCATATTTTTGCGGCAGGGCAAAGCGCCGCACGAGCGGATCGATCGTCTGGTGGAACGCGGTATCGAAACATCCGACCTGTGGCAGATCCGGTTGCAATGCAGCTATCGCGCGAACTGGCGCGAGACTGCGAGGCTGATGCAAAGGCGCGAGTGCGGTCAGCCTGTCCAAGGCCCCAATGTTAGCGGGCGTCAGACGGACAGGTTTGCTGAACTCGTTTGCGCCATGCACGATACGGTGGCCGACACAGATCAGTTTTCTTCCACCAAGTTCGCCCTGCACCAAACTCAGTATTTCGCCAATCCCCGCGCCATGCGGATCGTCCGCTGTGAACTGCCTATCGCACTGCACTGTTCCATCGGCCGCTTTCGCGATCAGTCTGAGCGCGTCGCCCAGATCCAGAGTGCCGCGCGAGACGAGTTGCTGGCCATCCGACGAGCCTAGATCGTATAGCGCGAACTTGACGCTGGACGAGCCGGCATTCAGCGCCAGGATCGACTGCCTCATCGACCAGCCTTTGCCCCGTTCGGAGCCGGCCAAGTCCATTTCTGGATCTCGGGCATGTCTTCGCCGTGCTCGCGGACATAGGCCTTGTGCTTGGCCAGTCTGCCGCGCAGTTCGCCGGCGAGGCTTTCCGCTCTTTCGGCCAAGCCCGGCACGCGTGCGATCGCGGCAAGTGCGAGGTGGTAGCGATCGAGTTCGTTGAGCACCACCATGTCGAATGGCGTCGTCGTGGTGCCCTCCTCGCGAAAGCCGTGCACATGCATGTTGTCATGATTGGCACGACGGTAGGTAAGGCGGTGGATGAGATAGGGATAGCCGTGGTAGGCAAAAATCACCGGCCTTGTTTTCGTGAACAGCGCGTCGAAAGCCTGGTCGGTGAGGCCGTGCGGATGCTCGGTATTCGACTGCAACGTCATCAGGTCGACAACGTTGACGACGCGGATTTTCAGGTCGGGGATTGCAGAGCGAAGAATGTCCGTCGCGGCCAGCGTCTCCAGCGCCGGCACATCGCCGGCACAGGCGAGGACCACATCCGGCTCCTCGCCTTGTGAAACCGTGCCGGCCCATTCCCAGATGCCCGCACCGGCCTTGCAGTGCGCTTCAGCGTCTTCGATGGACAGCCACTGCGGCGTCGGCTGCTTGCCGGCGGTGATGACGTTGATGCGGTTGTAGGTCCTCAGGCAATGGTCGGTGATCCACAGCAGCGTGTTGGCATCCGGCGGGAAATAGAGCCTGACCGTGTCGGCCTTCTTGTTGGCGACAAAGTCGGCGAAGCCCGGGTCCTGATGACTGAAGCCATTGTGATCCTGGCGCCAGACATGAGAGGTCAGCAGGTAATTGAGTGAAGCGATCGGCTTGCGCCAGGCGAGCTCGCCAGAGGTCTTCAACCATTTCGCGTGCTGGTTGACCATAGAGTCGACGATGTGAATGAACGCCTCGTAACATGAGAACAGACCGTGGCGGCCGGTCAGCAGATAGCCTTCCAGCCAACCCTGGCAAAGATGCTCGCTGAGCACTTCCATGACACGGCCGTCGCGGGAAAGATGGACGTCGTACGGTTCGATGCGTTCCATCCAGATCCGTTCCGTGACCTCGAACACATCGTCAAGGCGATTGGAAGACGTCTCGTCCGGTCCCATCAGCCGGAAATTCCGCGCTTTGGCGTTAAGGCGAAAGACCTCGCGAAGATAGCCACCACAAATCCGTGTCGCCTCGGCAATGACGCCTCCGGGCCGAGGCACTTCGAGCGCCAGGCTTTTCCAGTCCGGCAGCGCCAGGTCGCGCTTCAACAACCCGCCATTCGCATACGGAGTTGCGCCCATGCGCTTTGTTCCAGTTGGGGCAAGGGCCGCGAGTTCGGGCAGCAGATGTCCATCCTTATCGAACAGTTTTTCCGGTTCGTAGCTTCGCATCCAGGTCTCGAGGATCTTGCGGTGCTCTTCATTGCCGCGGGCATTCGATACCGGCACTTGGTGCGAGCGCCAGAAACCCTCGACTTTTTCGCCATCGACCTCCTTCGGCCCAGTCCAGCCCTTGGGGCTGCGCAGGACGATCATCGGCCACTGCGGACGTTCGCCACGCCATCCCGGACCTCGCGCCTGTTCCTGGATGGAACGGATCCGATCGAGCACACTGTCGAGCGTCTTGGCCATCGCCTGGTGCATGGCGACCGGCTCATGGCCTTCGACAAAGAACGGTTCGTAGCCGTAGCCGGTGAAGAGGTTGCGCAGCTCCTGGTCATCCATGCGGCCGAGGATCGTCGGGTTGGCGATCTTGTAGCCATTGAGATGAAGGATTGGCAGCACCGCGCCGTCCGAGGCTGGGTTCAGGAACTTGTTGGAATGCCAAGCTGCCGCGAGCGGACCGGTTTCGGCCTCGCCGTCGCCAACCACGCAGGCAACCACCAGATCCGGATTGTCGAACGCCGCGCCGAAAGCATGGACCAGGGCATATCCGAGTTCGCCGCCCTCATGAATGGAGCCGGGCGTTTCGGGCGCCACATGACTTGGCACCCCGCCTGGAAAGGAAAATTGGCGGAACAGTTTTCTCAGGCCGTCTTCGCCTTGGCCGATATCGGGGTAGATCTCCCCATAGGTGCCCTCTAGCCATGTATTGGCGACCATTGCCGGACCGCCATGTCCTGGACCGCAGATAAACAGCACATCGAGATCACGCTCACGGATAATTCGATTCAGATGCAAATAGAGGAAATTGAGGCCCGGCGTCGTACCCCAATGGCCGAGCAGCCGAGGCTTGACGTGTTCGGCTTTCAAGGGTTGGCGCAGCAGCGGATTGTCGAGCAGATAAATCTGGCCAACCGAGATGTAATTCGCGGCGCTCCAGTAGCGGTTCATGAGATCGATCCGTTCGAGGCTGATCGCCTGCGTCGTCGCGGCAGCCTTGTCGTTCATCGCCCAGTCTCCAGCATCGGTTTTCCAGCATCGGTTCGCTGGAGATAACTGGAGCGACTTCGCGCCTGAGCAAGCCCAAATTGGCGATGGCGCTCGAAGCAATGCCGAGGCGACGCTTGGGCAAGCAAGAACCAGTCGGCGTCTCCAGCGGGTCAGGTGGACTTGTCCTGCAAATACGGAAGGAACTTTGAGGCCCTCCAGCGGTTAGAGGCATGAGCCGGGAGAGCCGCTGAAGGCAGAGGACGTGGCTCACCGGCCAAAGACGAAGGATATCCTTGAACAATCGCGGACAAGCGGCCGCCAAGGGAGCTGAAAATGCTCGATCTTCCCAGTGCTCGCGACCGGATGGTCAATGTTCATCTCGCCCGGCGTGGCATCCGCAGTCGCGAGATCCTGCAGGCCATGCGGGAAGTTCCGCGCGAGGCTTTCGTCGATCCCGGCTTCGAAGAATTCGCTTATGAGGACGGACCACTGCCCATCGCTGATGGACAGACGATATCGCAACCCTACATCGTCGCGCTCATGATCGAGCTGGCGGACGTCAAGGCTGGTGACCACGTACTGGAGATTGGCACCGGCTCCGGCTATGCGGCGGCCGTGATGAGCCGGATCGTCGAACAGGTCTACACGATCGAGCGTCATCCCGGATTGGCCGAAACCGCGAAGCGTCGGTTTGAGAGACTTGGCTACGAGAACATCGCGGTCAGGACCGGCGACGGCACCAAGGGCTGGCCGGAGGCAGCGCCCTACGACGCCATCGTGGTGACGGCCAGCGGACCCGGCGCGCCGCTCGCCCTGCAGGAACAACTGGATGTCGGCGGCAGGCTCGTCATTCCGGTCGGTGACGATCTGAATTCGCAACGCCTGCTCAAGGTCACCCGAACGGGCGCTGCAGCCTACAGCGAGGAGGATTTCGGCGGCGTGCGGTTCGTCCCTCTCATCGGCGAGCAAGGCTGGCCCGAGAGTGGCGAAATCGTCGAGGTCGGTCGTCCGCTCCGGCATCCGCATCCCGCCAGTCTGCCCGATATGATCGCAATGGCGGCCGAGCCGCTTCCGGATTTCGACGACCCCGCCTTCGGCGAATTGTTCGATCGGTTCGCCGACCGGCGCGTCGTTCTGCTTGGCGAAGCAAGCCATGGCACGTCGGAGTTCTACAAGGCGCGCGCGGCGATCACCCGCCGGCTCGTCGACAAGCACGGTTTCACAATTGTTGCGGTCGAAGCCGATTGGCCCGATGCCGCGGCCATCGACCGCTATGTTCGTCATCGCGAGCCACGAGCCGGTGTCAGCGCGCCATTCCAGCGGTTCCCGACCTGGATGTGGCGCAACACCGACGTTGCGGCCTTCACCGGCTGGATGCGCGACCACAACGAAAAGCTCGAGCCATCCAGGCAAGCAGGATTCTACGGTCTCGACATCTACAATATGAGCGGGTCCATAGCCGCGGTTCTCGAATATCTTGACCGGGTTGATCCGCAGGCAGCGAAGATCGCGCGCGAGCGCTATGGCTGCCTGACCCCGTGGCAAAACGAACCGTCCACCTACGGCCGTGCGGCGCTGACCTCTGGCTACCGGGAATGCGAGCAGGCGGTTCTCGAACAATGTCGAGACCTGCTCGCCAGGCAACTGGACTATGCCCGACGGGACGGCAGCGACTTTCTCGATGCCGCTCAGAACGCCCGGCTGATAGCCTCCGCCGAACGTTATTACCGGATCATGTACTATGGTGGCGCGCAATCCTGGAACCTGCGTGACACGCATATGTTCGAAACGCTGGAACATCTGCTGGACGCCAACGGACCGAATTCCAAGGCGGTTGTTTGGGCGCACAATTCCCATATCGGAGATGCCCGTTATACCGAAATGGGCGTCGTCCGGGACGAACTGAATATCGGCCAGCTTTGCCGGCAACGGTTCGGCGACAGGGCAGCCCTGATCGGTCTGGGCACGCATTCCGGCACCGTGGCCGCCGCCTCCGACTGGGACGGCGAGATGAGGGTGAAGCAGGTGCGGCCTTCACACGCCGACAGCTACGAGCGGCTTTGCCATGACTGCGGCGTTCCGCGTTTTCTGCTCGACCTGAAGCGCGACGAGGCGCTGCGCGAGCGGCTCCTGGAACGCAGGCTGGAACGCTTCATCGGGGTGATCTATCGGCCGGAAACCGAATTGCGCAGCCATTATGCCGACGTTTCCCTACCCCAGCAATTCGACGCCTTCGTGTGGTTCGACAAAACCACCGCGGTAACTCCGCTTGGCCCGGAGCATGCAAGAGCTGGCGTTCCCGACACCTATCCGTTCGGACTTTAGCCGTCGGCGAACAGCGAATGGCTCGGAACATTTCGGCCGGCCTTGGGTTTTGAAACCGGAACCCTCGAAGGAGTTGTCTCATGAGCACAAGCAAACATCCAAAGTGGAAAAAGCCGAGCGATGCCGACCTGGTGAACAATCCGGGCATCGGAACCTCCAAGGGCACGATCAAGGAAGGCGATGAGCTCTACCTTGAAGGCGAAAACACTATCGAGGGCGACGTCGAGAACGACACGACGGCCGCCGGCGGAATCAATCCAAGGCAGAAAATACGGACGAACAAGTAGCGCCCGAACCGCACGAGAAAGGAGGCTATCGATGGCCGGAAACAAAACCCACGAGCAAAGCCTTCGCGTAATCGAAAAGCGCGAGAATACGAAGAATGCCGGCAAGGACTTCGACGCGAAGACGGAGCTGGGAAAGAGCGACGCTGAGCGCGCAGCCTCGCGGCAGGACAACCTCAGGCCCAAGCTGAGGGATATTGCCGACCCCGATGATCGGAACATCATCCGCGGAGAGAACCAGGAAAGCTCTCACAACAAGCATCGGGGAGGTCGTTGAGGTCGGCCCCATGCGCCGATATCCGCGTAGCAATTGTCTTCCGAAGGAGCAACTCATGCCACTCACGCTCAGCAGTTCCGCCTTTGCCGAAGGCGCAAAAATCCCCGAAAGATATACGCGGGATGGCAAAAACGTATCTCCGCCGCTGAAGTGGTCGGGGGTCCCGAATGATACGAGAAGCCTTGTTCTCATCGTCCAGGATCCGGATGCACCGAGCGGAACGTTCGGCCATTGGGCGGTGTTCAACATGTCCCCCGACACCCAGGAACTTCCCGAAGCGGCAAGCGGCAAGCCGGGTCCGCAGGCCCTCAGGCAGGCGACGAACGATTTCGGCAATGCCTATTATGACGGCCCTGAACCGCCGGTCGGACACGGCGTCCATCACTATCATTTCAAGCTGGCCGCGCTCGACACGCCAAACCTTGCTATCCCGGCAAGCGCCGGCATCCAGCGTATCTGGCAGGAAGCGCAAAAACATCTGATCGAGCAAGCAGAACTCGTCGGAACATACGAACGGATTTGATGGGTTGCATGAAGCCGGTGGAAGGAACCCGGATCGCGTGGTCGATGTCGGCGTGAACGGAACAGTTCTTCTCCTTCCCGTTTGTTCGGGAAAGGAGATGTGTCATGTTTGATTGTCGTGGCCGGCGGGCCACTGTTGCTGATCCTGCTGATGGCCTATGTCGTGCTGACACGCCGCCGCCCCGGCCCCGCCGAAAGCAGGGAACGTGACCGCGCAACCGACCGGCTGTATCGCCAGGACAGGCGCTGATCCGGAAATGGGGCGGTCGGGAATCGCGCGGTTGCGGGCACGCGACGATTCCCAACTCTCGCTCAGTGCATGATCCTTTGCTTCAACCACGCGAGAAACCTGTTTCCGCCGATCATTGCGCGGACCCGGGCGGCGGCCCACCCTGCTTTCATGGTAGCGCCTACGTGACAGTCGCAGACGATGTCGTGCAGTTGCCAGTCATTCAGCTCGAAGAAGCGCTTGGCCTCGCCATAGGTGTCATCCCTTAGGCCCGATGCGCGCAGCACCGTGTCTTCGAAGGCAACGGCAATTGCCGACCCCTCGCCACGCACCGTGGCGCGTGCTTCCGGGTGCAGATGTTCGGTGCCGGAAAACGCCGCGAGGCGTCGCTCGGGATTCCGCTCGAGAAGTTCAGCCCAGCGCGCGATGCGCTGGTTTCGTGTCATTGCCGAATATGCAGCCGAGGGTTCGATGACGGCGACGGCATGCAGTTGGTCGAGTGTCTGGTGTTTCATGGTCGGCTCCTGTTTCAAAGGGAGAAGCGCCCACCCCTTCAGGGGAATTATCGCGCGGCGATGCTCCGACAAGAGCGGAAGCCTGACAGAATTCGTCATTGCCAAATTCACTGGCTGGATCGTAAACCCGCCGGCCGCGTTCATGGAAAACAGGGGTTATTACCAGCCACGGATCCAGAATCAGGTTCTGCCCATGTTCGTCCAGCCGATCGACTATTTTCTTGTTGCCTGGTTCACTCTTGCCGCTGCCTCGACGCTCTATGTCGGCATTGATCAGTACCGCAACAATCCCGAACCGGTGGTGATGAAATGGGGATTCATCCTGGTGACCCTCTACATGGGTCCAATCGGCCTGCTGCTGTATGTGCTGGCCGACAAGGAGCCGCGACAGGGCGAGCACGAGGACTTCACCAGACCACTGTGGAAGCAAGGCGTCGGCTCGACCATTCACTGCGTTGCCGGAGATGCTACAGGCATCATCCTCGCCGCCGTCGTCACTGCGACGCTCGGTCTTCCTATGTGGCTCGACCTCATTGTCGAATATGTTTCCGGCTTCGCCTTCGGTCTGTTCATCTTTCAGTCGCTGTTCATGAAGTCGATGATGGGCGGCACCTATTGGGAGAACGTGCGCAAAAGCTTCCTGCCGGAGTTCATCTCGATGAACTTCATGATGGCGGGTATGGCGCCTGTGATGAGCTTCCTGATGATGGGGCGCGACATGCGGGCGATGGAGCCAACGGAACTTCTATTCTGGGGCGTGATGTCGATCGGCGTCATTGCCGGCTTCACACTCGCCTACCCCGCCAATGTCTGGCTGGTGGCACGCGGACTGAAGCATGGATTGATGACGCAGCGCCCGCGGACCACCGGAACGAGCAGTCGAGAGCAATCCGCGCACCAACGGCACGGAACAAGCCACAACGACACCTCCCACAGGGGCAAAAGCAGTGGCCACCAGATGAAGACGGACGCCACGACGCCGCAGGTCTCGGCACTCGGCATCGTATCCGTGATTGCGCTGGCGATCGGCGTGGCCGCACCGGCGAACTGGCTGAACCTGACGCTGTCGGCCCGTGACGTCGGCGGGGTAATCATGCCGCAAGGCATGATCATGGACCGTGATACCCCGGCCGAGGCAATGCGTGACATGGCGGCAGCCGATCCGCGTCGGGTGACGGCGTCCTACGATCTCGCCGCCAGAGGCGACCGGGAATTGCCGTTTCGCCTGGAGAACGGCATCAAGGTGTTCGAACTCAGGCCATCGGTGATCCGTTGGCGGATACTGCCCAACGTCGCGGTCGATGCCTATGCCTACAACGGACAGATTCCCGGGCCTCGCATCCACATCCGCCAAGGCGACAGGGTACGCATCAATGTCACCAACGACCTGCCGGAGGAAACGACGGTGCATTGGCACGGCATGATCCTGCCGAACCAGATGGACGGACCCGCCGACATTACCCAAGCGCCGATCGAGCCCGGACAATCTTACTCCTATGAGTTCACCGCCACCCAGCACGGGACCTATTTCTATCATCCGCACGCCAAGCCCGACCGCACCCAGGCGCTCGGCCTCTACGGCGCGCTGATCATCGACCCCGCCAATCCCGCCGACGAGGTCCAGGCCGACCACGACTATGTGATCGAGCTCCAGGAATGGCTGGTGCGCGAGGGCCTGACCTATCCCGCGATGCCGATGGACGGCGGCATGCCGAACTTCTTCACCATCAACGGCAAAGCGTATCCTTCAACCGATACGATTCATATGAAGCTCGGCGAGACGCTGAAAGTGCGTTTCATCGGCACCAACAATGGCTTTATCCACCCGATGCATATCCATGGCGGACCCTTCGAGGTCGTCGCCCGCGACGGCGAGACCCTTGCCCCGTCGGCGCGCTTCCTGGCCGATACGATCAATGTTGGGCCGGGGCAGCGTTATGACGTCGTCTGGAAGGCACAGCGGCCCGGCAAGTGGCTGATTCACTGCCACATTCCGCATCACACGACGAACAATAACGTCGAGGAAAAGGGCGGCGGCGGGCTGATGGTCATCATCGATGTCAGCTAACCGACACCGAGGCCATGGCCGAACAGGTGCGCTCGGCCGACACCGACGCAGCAACCCCGCAGCTGTTCGGAGATATCGTGTTCTACTTCTTGATAATGTTCCCGTCGCGCAGGTCGAATGCTTCGGTGCCGCGAGCCTGGCGGTAGAAATCGTCCTGCAATTCGCCCCATTCGCCGAGGAAGGCACCGCAATTGCTGCAATGGATTGGCGTCGACTCCTTGGCGTCGTCGGGAATGTCCATCTGGACCGTTCCGCAAGCCTTGCAATCGAGTTTGTCGTCCAACCGGCGTCCCATCTTGCGATGATTGCGCATTTTCACACCGTAGCCAATTGTCGATTTCGTACGGAGTGGTGCCGGGCGATAGTGAAATCCATTGTCGATCGGCTGGAGATCGTCAATTTCCGGATCCGTATCTCGCAAAAAGGCATGGGGCGCTGTCCCTCCGGTCGCGGAAACCTGCTTGAGAGCATCGGGCCTGCCTTCAGCATCTCCTGGACCTCGATAGCTTCGTAGTTATCGATGGTAAGAGCGGCTACGGCGGCAAAGGGAAACGATTGAAATTGCCCGGCGGTCATCGTGCTTACGGAACCATCGCTCGGCACAAGGGTTGTCTTCGACGTTTCGAAAGAAATGCAAGGAACGACCATGCGAATGTTGACGATAGTCGCCGCGCTTGCCGGTGCGGTCATCACACAGCCTCTCTACGGGCAAACCATCGACCCGCAGGGTCCACAGCTGACACCCCTGCCGGACCAGATACCGCCCGAGCAAGGGGCGCCTAACGAGAATTTCACCGATGTTGCCATCGTCGCCGTCGAGGATCTACCCGCGGAAATCAAGGCACAGGCGGAAGCCGTGATCACCCAGACCAGTGCGGAAGATCTGCTGCGTCTGCAGAACTCCATCGATGCATCGCCTCAGGCAACATTGGCGCTGAGGGCGAACGGGCTCAACTCTTCACAGGTCGTGGCCGCCAACATCGATGGTGATGGCACGTTGACGCTGATCATCCAGACGACGACTTGATCGGCCATCCGAACATACGGCCGTGAAGCAACGAAACGCAGATGTCGCGGAGAGCCCATGGCCGAAGCCGCTGTTCGCAACTTCACCATCAATTTCGGACCGCAGCATCCGTCGGCCCACGGGGTCCTGCGTTTGGTGCTGGAGCTGGATGGTGAGATCGTCGACCGAGCCGATCCGCACATCGGCCTGCTCCATCGCGGCACGGAAAAGCTCATAGAGTACAAGAACTATCTGCAGGCCCTGCCCTATTTCGACCGGCTAGACTACGTCGCACCGATGAATCAGGAGCATGCCTTCTGCCTCGCCGCCGAGAAATTGCTCGAAATATCGGTGCCAAGGCGTGGGCAACTTATCCGTGTCCTCTTTTGCGAAATCGGCCGGCTTTTGTCGCATCTCCTCAACGTCACGACCCAGGCCATGGACATCGGCGCACTGACCCCGCCGCTTTGGGGTTTCGCGGAGCGTGAGAAGTTGATGGTCTTCTACGAGCGCGCCTCGGGCGCCCGCATGCATGCGAATTATTTCAGGATCGGCGGCGTGCACCAGGACCTGCCTTCCGAGCTTCTCGATGATATCTGGAATTTCTGCGACCCGTTCCTGAAGGTCTGCGACAATCTCGACGACCTGCTCACCAACAGCCGCATTTTCAAGCAACGCAACGTCGATGTCGGCGCGATTGGGCTTGATGACGCCTGGGCATGGGGCTTCTCCGGCGTGATGGTGCGCGGATCGGGAGCGCCGTGGGACCTGCGCAAGGCACAGCCATACGAATGCTATCCCGAGATGGATTTCGACATACCGGTCGGGAAGAATGGAGACTGTTACGATCGGTACCTGGTTCGCATGGAGGAGATGCGCCAGTCAGTCCGGATCATGAAGCAATGCCTGGAAAAGTTGCGCTCGCCGGAAGGCCAGGGGCCGGTAGCGATCCCCAACCACAAGATCACGCCGCCGCCACGTGCCAAGATGAAACGTTCGATGGAAGCGACAATCCAGCATTTCAAACTCTACACGGAAGGGCATCGTGTGCCCGCCGGCGAGGTTTATGCGGCAGTCGAGGCTCCGAAGGGCGAGTTCGGCGTCTATCTGGTTTCGAACGGAAGCAACGTTCCCTATCGATGCAAGATACGCGCGCCTTCCTTCGCCCATCTGCAGGCGATGGATTTCCTGTCCCGAGGGCACATGATCGCCGATGTCGCCGCAATCATCGGATCCCTTGATATCGTGTTCGGCGAGATCGACCGCTGACCAGTGCGCGGATCACATGCCGCAGATCACATGCCATTGTCGAAATCGGTGGCCTCATCGGCGTGACGCATCATGCGGCGAAAGCTCATCGAGATATGGGCGCGCCTTATGTGGCCGATCGATTCCCAGTCTCCGATCTCCGCGGCGGCAAGGACTTCCTCCATCTCCCGGCGGAAGGCAGTGAATTCTTCGACAAGGCCCAATTGCGGCATCATCTTCAGGACGACCCGCGCGACCTGAAAATACAGGCGCTCGCTGATCTCGCGCAGCGGCTGGTTGCCGGTCATCGCGGTGAGTTCGTAGAAAAAATCCATGTTAAGGCGCAAGAAAGCGCGCTGGTCGGGGTTGAGGATATCGGAGTCACAGCGTGCGATAAGCGCTCTTATCCGATCGAGGTCTTCCGGCTTGCGCGGGATCGGCGACAGCTTGCCGACCAGAAGCGCCAACTCGAGCCTCAGATGATAAACCTGCTGGAGTTCCTCGATATCGACGTCCGTGACGATCGTGCCGACGCCATGGACGGATTGAACAAGACCTTCGGATTCGAGCCGCGCCAGCACGCGCCGAACCGGCGTCCGGCTGATCTCGAATTCCTGGGCGAGTTCTTCCTCGGAGAGACGGCTTCCCGGAGCATAGTCCAGCAGGCAGATGCGGTCGCGCAAGATCCGGTAGATACGCTCGAACCGCTCCCGGGCCGAGAGCGGGCGCGGGGTCACGGCTGTGGGCGCGGCATCCGTTTCAAGCGTCATCCAGCCTCCAGGACAGCGTGCAGAAACTGCCGTGTCCGCTCGTTCTTGGGCGCCCCGAATAGCTCGTTTGGCGGCCCCTGTTCACAAATCTTGCCTTGGTAGAAGAAGCAAACGCGATCGGAAAACTCCTTGGCGAAGCCCATCTGATGGGTAACCATCAGCATGGTCAGATCGTGCTCGCGCCCGATCTGCCTTATCACCTGCAGCACTTCGCCGACAAGCTCCGGGTCGAGCGCCGACGTCACCTCGTCGAACAGCATGATCTTGGGCCGCATGGCCAGCGCCCTGGCGATGGCAACGCGTTGCTGCTGGCCACCGGACAGCTGTGACGGGTAATGGTCCTTCTTCTGAGCCAGTCCCACCAGTTCCAGCAATTCGGCCGCCCGCGCCTCCGCATCCGCGCGTTTCATGCCAAGCACCGTCATCGGCGCCTCGATGCAATTGGCCATCGCCGTCATGTGCGGGAATAGGTTGAAGGATTGGAACACCATGCCGATCTTCGCCCTGATGCGGCGAATATGGGCAAGGTCGGCGGGAACGAGCATGCCGTTCTTCTTCATATGGGTCAGCGGCTCGCCTTCGACCCAGATGACGCCGTCGTTGATTGTTTCCAGCGTCATCAGCATGCGCAGCACCGTCGTCTTGCCGGAGCCGGAAGGGCCAATGATGGAGACCTTTTCACCGCGCGCGATTTCAAGATTGAGCCCGTCGAGGACGGTCAGTGTGCCATAGCGTTTCGACACATTGTCAAAACGGACCATCGGTTGTTCCGTCATCGCGTGGCCCTCTGGTTGAGCAAGCGTTCGAGAGTCCGGATCAGCGCGGCTGAAACCAGGCTCATGGCAAGGAAGAACAGGCCGACCAACGTGATCGGCTCGGTGTAGCGAAATGTTTCCGAGCCGATGATCTTGGCCGTCTGCATCAGCTCCATCACGGCGATCGCGGAAAGCAAGGGCGTCTCCTTGAACAAGGCGACGAGATAGTTGCCGAGTGCCGGAACGATCGGTGGAACCGCCTGCGGGATGATGATGTCGCGAAACGTCGTCCAGGCCGACAGATTGAGCGCGATCGAGGCTTCCCACTGGCCGCGATGGATGTTGTCGAAACCGGCGCGATAGACCTCGGAACAATAGGCGGCGTAGTGGATGCCGATGGCAAGCACGCCGGCGGTGAAGGCGTCGAGCACGAGGCCGAATTTCGGGAAGACGAAGTAGATAAAAAATATCTGGATGAGCAGTGGAGTCGAGCGGATCAGCTCAACCAGAACCGAGATCGTCCAGCCGGTCCGCGGTACGGCGATGCGCACGACCGCCAGCACCAGGCCAAGGGTGGCGGCAAGCACGAAGCCGATCAGCGTCGCCTCGATCGAGACGATTGCCGCGTGAGCCAGCACCGGCAGGATTTCGAGGGTGAAATTCCAGTCCCAGATCATGCTGCCTTCCCCCGCGCCAGACCAGCCGACGCCCGCCTTTCGAGCAGCCGCATGCCGATGGTGAGGACCAGCGACATGACGAGATACATCAGCAGGACGAGGGTGAAGATCGGAATGGTCTTGAACGTATTCTGGTTCATCTGCTGCGCCTTGAAGGCGAGATCCGAGAGCGTGATCAGAGAGACCAGCGACGTCGATTTGAGAAGCTCGATGAACAGATTGCCCCAGGGCGGGATCATGGCGACAAAAGCTTGCGGCAGGATCACTCGCCGCAGCATCTGGGCTCGGCTCATATTCAGCGCCGTGCATCCCTCCCACTGGCCGCGAGCGACAGACAGGATCGCGCCGCGTACGACCTCCGATCCATAAGCGCCGACGTTCAGCCCAAGCGCCAGCACGGCGACCGGGAATGGGGCGAGCGTGACGCCGAATTGCGGCAGCACGAAAAACAGCCAGAACAGTTGCACCAACGCCGAGGTGCCGCGGAAGATCTCGACATAGACCGTTGCCAGCCATCGGAGTGGTGCCGGACCGTAGAGCCGGGCGAGCGCGGCAAGCACACCCATGATAATCGCGAGCAGGCTGCCGAGGATGGCGATCTCGATCGTCAAGACCGCGCCCTGCAGCAAGCCGGGTAGAAACAGGCTGTAGGCCTGCTGTGTCGCCAGGACGCCGATGACCGCGAGTGCAATCGCCAGCATCGCTACAAGCGTGCCAATTCCCATCTGCCTCTCCGAAAAAGAGGCGGCGCCTTCGCGCCGCCCAGCAGTTGGGACCCTATTTCCCGGCGCAGAGCTCGGCGGTGGTCTTGTTCGGCAGGTAGTCCTTGCCGAAGCCGAGCGGCTCGACGAGTGCGATATGCTCCGGCGAGCCAAGGAATTTCTTCAGCTCGGCGTTAAATGCCTCTTGCAGATCGGTGTCTTCCTTGCGGAAGCCGAAGCCACCGTGGCCCTTCACCGACTTGCCGGCAACTTCGCCGAATGGTTTCGTCGATTCCACGCCGTCGGCCTTCTTGGCCATGTCGGCGATAGACAGGGCGGTTAGCGCAGCGGCGTCGGCACGGCCCGACTGGACGGCGGCGACGAGGCTGGACTGGTCAGGCAGGGAAACAATCTGCCCTGCCGCGACACCGGCATCCTTGGCAAAGCCGCCCTCGACCGCTCCGGCCATCACGGCGAGCTTGAGATCGGGATTGTCCTTGAAGCTCGAAAAGTCCTTCACGGCCTTCGGATTGCCCTTTGCCACCAGCAAGGCCTCGCCGATGCCGTAAGAAGGCTCGGAGTAGTTGATCTCGGCGCAGCGCTTGGGAGTGATGAACATGCCGGCGGCGATGATGTCGAAGCGCCCGGCCTTGAGACCAGGAATGAGCGAGCCGAACTCGGTCAGCACGCCGTCGACCTGCTTGATGCCCATCTTGGCGAGCACCGCCTTGGCGACTTCGGGCGCCTCGCCAGTCAGCTTGCCATCTGGCGTGGCATAGCCGAACGGCGCCTCATTGGCGAAGCCGACGCGGATATAGCCGTCCTTCTTGGCCCGCTCCAGGGTGGTTTCCGCATGAGCGGGCAGCGACGTCAGTGACGTGGCGGCGAGAGCAAGACAGGCCGCCGCCTTCACGACGATACGGCGCGAGATCGATGAATTGAACATGCTTTTCTCCCATTGAACAACTGATGATGGTTCCCAGCGTCGCGGCCTTCTTCGAGGTTGAAACGCGCTTGACCAGACGTATACAACTGGCCTAGACATTGTGCAAGCCAAGACACTGACACCTTTGAAAATTCGACATTCATACAACAAGCTCCTATCACGTTGTGCACAATTTAGGCAATTTTGCCCATCGCAAGGCATATCCAGGAGGCAGGCATTCAGGTGGCGAGCGCGAACCATTTCGGAACATTCACGCAAGCGGAATATGCGCAGCGCTTGACCGGCGTGAAGGCACGCATGGAACAGGCCGGCTTCGACCTCATCGTCTGTCAGGATCCCGCCAACATGTGCTGGCTGACCGGCTATGACGGATGGTCGTTTTATGTTCCGCAGTGCGTGCTCGTCCATCTGGAGGAGGACCGGCCGATCTGGTTCGGCAGGGCTCAAGATGCCCGCAGCGCACGCCTCACCACTGGCCTACCGCAGAAAAATATCGTGCCGTTCTCGGAACGGCTGGTGCAGCAGCCCGTCGAACATCCCTATGACGAGCTCGCCCAGCTGATCCGCTCGCGCGGCTGGGGAACCGCTCGCATCGGTGTCGAGATGGACGCGCATTACTACACCGCGCGCTGCCACGCCCATCTCACCCAAGGATTGCCCGACGCGCACTTCGCCAACAACCACGATCTCGTCAATTGGGCGCGGCTGGTCAAATCCGAAGCCGAACTGGCGCTGATCCGCGAGGCCGGTGCGATCTGCACCCATGCCATGAACCGCGCCATCGACAAGATGCGGCCCGGCGTCCCCCAGAACCACGTCATCGCCGAGATCTATCACGCGCAGATCATGGGCGTGCCCGGAGCCGGCGGCGACTATGCCGCGATCTGTCCGCTGATGCCCGTTGGCGAGGGCACCAGCACGCCGCATCTGACCTGGTCCGACGCGCCGCTGCCGGACAGTGGGCTTGCGATCCTGGAGATTGCCGGCGTGCGCCGCCGCTATCACGCGGCGCTGACGCGCACCGTGCATTTCGGCAAGCCGCCAGCGGCCATCCTCGATATGGCCAGGGCAATCGTCGAGGGCGTCGATGCCGGTCTCGAAAAGGCCCGGCCCGGCAACACCGCCGAAGAAGTGGAAGCGGCGTGGCAGGCTGTCTTGCGCAAGAACGGGCTGAAGAAAGAAAGCCGCGTCGGCTATCCGGTCGGGCTGGCATACCCGCCCGATTGGGGCGAACGCACCGCAAGCCTTCGTCCTGGCGACACCACCGAAATGCAATCCGGCATGTGCTTCCACTTCATGGCCGGCGTTTGGCTCGACGATTTCGGCATCGCCATCTCGGAATCCTTCGTCGTCACGGATCGCGGCGGGGAACGCCTCTGCGACGTGGCGCGCGAACTCATCGTCATCGACTGACCATGGCGCGCGGGAAGCCGGACCTGTTGAGAGACCCCGCCCGCAACGAAGCCGGCAGCAGCAAGCACGAGGACGCCTGATGGACCGCAATCCCTTTTCCGAAGCCGAAATCGCCGGCCGTCTTGCAAGGATCCGTGCGGCACTGGCCGAGCGCGAACTCGACGCGGCGGTCTTCGCTTCGCCGGAGAACGTCTTCTACCTCACCGGGCTCGATCACTGGGGATATTTTGCCCCTCACCTGCTGATCGTCCCGCTCGAAGGCAAGCCCGTTCTGGTTACCCGTTCGATGGAAAGGGTGACGATCGAGAAGCAGGTGACGGCAGCGGAGTTCCGTGGCCATTCCGACAGTGAAACGGCGGCGGATCTTGCCGCGCGGGTCCTCGCGGAACTCGGCTTGTCCGGTAGGCGGATCGGTCTCGAATATTGGACGGCGGGGCTCAGCCACGGGCTTGCCGTGGCGCTGCAGACGCAGGTGGATGCCAGATGGAGCGACGTCTCCGGTCTGGTCGACAGGATGCGGCGGGTGAAGAGCGCCGAGGAACAGGCCCTGATGCGGCAAGCCGCAAAGGTAACCGACGCCGCCGCCGGGGCCGCGATCGCGGCGATCTCGGACGGTGCCACCGAGCAGGAGGTCGCCGCCCAATGTGTTTCGGCGATGATCCGCGCCGGTGGCCATGCGCCGGGCTTCGGCCCGTTTATCCGCCCGGCCGCGCGGCTTGGCGAGGAGCATACGACCTGGGGCGACGGAATCTATCGCACGGGCGAGCCGGTCTTCGTCGAACTGTCCGGCTGCATCTCGCGCTACCACGCGCCGCTCGGCCGGCTCGTTCGCATCGGCCACATCAGCGACGAAGACGCCGCAATGGCTGAAGTGACCGCCAAGGCGTTCGACGCGGTCGTCAAGGCGCTGCGGCCCGGGGCCAAGGCGCGCGATGTCTACGCCGCCTGGCAGGCCGTCGCCGACGAGGCCGGCCTTGCCCACTATCGCCGCCATCACTGCGGCTATCTTGTCGGCGCCGGCCAGCCGCCATCATGGACCGGCGGCAATTCGGTGACCGGGCTGCGGCACGATTCCGATCTCGAGATCGAGACCGGGATGAGCTTCCACATCCTGTCCTGGCTGATGGGCACCGGCCGTGGCGATGACTTCATCTCCAACACCGTGCTGTTGACCGATGCGGGCGCCGAAGTGCTGACCCGCACGCCGACCGGCCCGATCGTTCGATAGGCCTCCCTACGCATGGCACGCTACTCGGCATTCTCGATTTTCCGCAATGCGCTGTCCGGCCAGAAGAACTGGCAGCGCGCCTGGCGGGCGGCGGAGCCCAAACCGTCCTACGATGTGATCGTCATCGGCGGCGGCGGCCACGGCCTCGCCACCGCTTTCTACCTCGCCGAAAACCATGGCATCCGCAATGTCGCCGTGCTCGAAAAAGGCTACATCGGTGGCGGCAATGTCGGCCGCAACACCACCGTCATCCGCTCCAACTACCTGCTCGACGGCAACACCCAGTTCTACGAATTCTCAATGAAGCTCTGGGAGGGCATGTCGCGCGCGCTGAACTTCAACGTCATGTTTTCGCAGCGCGGCCAGCTCGTCACCGCGCATTCGGCCGATCAGCTCGACGGCTTCGGCCACCGCGCCAACATCATGCGGCTGAACGGTATCGACGCCGACATCCTCGATCGTGACGACGTGCGCCGGCTGGTGCCTTATCTCGATTTTTCCGACACGGCCCGCTTTCCGATCCATGGCGCGATCTTCCAGGGCCGCGCGGGCACGGCGCGGCACGACGCCGTCGCCTGGGGCTATGCGCGCGCCGCCGATGGCCATGGCATCGACATCATCCAGAACTGCGAGGTGACGGACTTCATTCGCGATGGCGAACGGATCGTCGGCGTCGAGACGACGAAAGGCCGGATCAGCGCCGGCAAGGTCGGCCTCGCCGTTGCCGGCCATACATCCGTGCTCGGTGCCAAGGCCGGCCTTGATCTGCCGATCGAAAGCCATGTCCTGCAGGCCTTCGTCACCGAACCGTTGAAGCCGCTGGTCGACCATGTCGTCGCCTACGGCGCCGATCATTTCTATGTCAGCCAGTCGGACAAGGGCGGACTGGTCTTCGGCGGCAATCTCGACGGCTACAATTCCTACGCCCAGCGCGGCAATCTCGGCGTCGTGCGCGAGGTGGCCGAGGCGGCGATCGCCTTGATGCCGTGCATTTCGCGCATCCGTCTGCTGCGTCATTGGGGCGGCGTGATGGACATGACCCCGGATGCCAGCCCGATCATCTGCCGGACGCCGATCGACGGCCTCTATCTCAACGGTGGCTGGTGCTATGGCGGCTTCAAGGCGACGCCGGCTTCCGGCTGGTGCTTCGCCCACACGATCGCCACCGGCAAGCCGCATCCGTTGATCGCGGGCTACGGGCTCGACCGTTTCCGGACCGGCCATACGCTGGACGAAGCCGGCGCCGGCCCCTCCGCCTGGCTGCAATAGGAGGCGGGAAGAAGATGCTGCGCATCGAATGCCCCTGCTGCGGTCCGCGCGACCATGACGAGTTCCGCTATGGCGGCGATGCTTCCGTCCGGCGTCCGGCCCATGACGATCCCGATCCGGAGGCCTGGTACGCCTATGTCTATGTCCGGAAAAACCCCGCAGGCCTCCACCGCGAGTTCTGGCAGCACGTGGTCGGCTGCCGCCAGTGGTTGGTGGTCGAGCGCGACACACGCAACCACGTCGTTTCTTCGGTCACCTTCGCCAGGACATCGCAAGCATGAACGCCCGGAACAAGCGGCTACAAGGCGGCGGTCGCATCGACCGCTCTTATCCCGTCGAATTCAGCTTCGACGGCCAAAAGATGGCCGGATATCGTGGTGACACGCTCGCATCCGCGCTGCTCGCCAACGGCGTCACCCTGGTCGGGCGCAGCTTCAAATATCATCGTCCGCGTGGCATTCTTTCCGCCGGGCCGGAGGAGCCGAACGCCCTGGTCACGCTGGGGACAGCGGGCAGGCGCGAGCCGAACTTGCCGGCGACGACGCTGGAGCTTGACGACGGCATGGTCGCGGAAAGCCAGAACCGCTGGCCGTCGCTCGCCTTCGACGTGCAAAGCGTCAATGGCCTGTTCGCGCCGTTTCTTTCGGCCGGCTTCTACTACAAGACCTTCATGGGCCCGACGCGGCGCGCCTGGAAGGTCTACGAGCACTTCATTCGCAAGGCGGCTGGCCTCGGCAGAGCCGGCACCGAGCCGGATCCCGATCGCTACGTCGTCCGTCATGCCTTTGCCGATATCGCAATTGTCGGTGGTGGTCCGGCCGGATTGTCGGCGGCACGGGCAGCCGCCGCGGCCGGCGCGCGGGTCACGCTGATCGAGCAGGATTTCCTTCTCGGTGGTCAGCTTCTGGCTGAACGGTCCGACGGCACGGCGGCCTCATGGTTGAGCCAGGTCGAAGCCGAACTGAAAAGCTTCGAGACCGTCACGTTGATGAAGCGGACCAGCGCTTTCGGCGTCTATGACGGCAATGTCATAGGCCTGGTCGAACAACGCGACCAGGTCGGCCCGCCGCGAACCGGCGAAGCTCGGCAAACAGTCACCATGCTTCGCGCGCGCTCGATCGTTTTCGCCACCGGCGCCATCGAGCGTCCGATGGTGTTCTCGAATAACGACCGGCCCGGCGTCATGCTCGCCTCGGCCGCCCGGACCTACCTCAACCGCTTCGCCGTTCTGCCGGGCAGGAAAGTCATCGTCACTGCTGCCAATGACAGCGCCTGGCGCACCGCCTTCGACTACGCCGCAGCCGGCGCTGAGGTGACAGTAGCCGATCCGCGCGCCGCACCGCCCACAGCACTTGTCGTGGAAGCCGCACGGCTCGGCGTCACGGTGCGGGTCGCGACACGCATTGTCGACCTGCATGGCGGCCGTGCCGTCAGGGGCGCGACACTCGCCGGACCGGACGGCCAATCCGAGGCCGCCTGCGATCTGGTCTGCATGTCCGGCGGATGGTCGCCGACCGTGCACCTGACTTCGCATCTGGGCATGAAGCCTCGATATCGCGAAGACATCGACGGCTTCGTGCCAGGCGCCTTTCCAGCCAACCGGTTCGGAGCCGGCGCAGTGATGGGAAACTATTCGACCGTCGACGCCATCCAGGATGGTCATCGCGCCGGCATCGAAGCGGCATCCTTCTGTGGCAAATCGGCGCCGGCACCAGCGCCTTCAAAGCTCGATCTGGGCGAAACCGTCAGGACCATGCTTCGCGACGTCCCGTCCGCCCAACGCGGAAAAGCCTTTGTCGATTTCCAGATGGACGTGACGACAAAGGACATCGAACTCGCCCATCGCGAAGGCTATGAATCGGTTGAGCACCTGAAACGCTACACAACGCTCGGCATGGGTACCGACCAGGGCAAGACCAGCAATTTCCCAGCGCTTTCGGCGATGGCCGCCCTGCGTGGCTCAACGGTTCCCGAGACCGGCACCACGACCTTCCGCCCGCCCTTCACGCCGGTCGCCATCGGCGCGCTTGCCGGCCGCGCCACCGGCCATCATTTCAAGCCATTCCGCCGCACGCCGATGCACGACTGGCATCTGGCGAACGGCGCCGACATGCTGGAAGTCGGCCTGTGGATGCGGCCATGGTTTTACAAGCAGTCCGGAGCCGATGTGAACGAGGCCTACGTCGCCGACATGCGCAATGTGCGCCAGGCCGCTGGCCTGATGGACATCTCCACCCTCGGCAAGATCGACGTCCAGGGTCCGGACGCCGCCACGTTCCTCGACCGTGTCTACGCCAATGGCTTCGCCAAGCTGCAAGTCGGCCGTGCCCGCTACGGCGTCATGCTGCGCGACGACGGCATTGTCTTCGACGACGGCACCACGACGCGGCTGGCGGAAAACCGGTTCTTCATGACCACGTCGACCGCCAAGGCCGCCGACGTGCTGTCGCGGCTGGAGTTCCTGCTCGACGCCGCATGGCCGGAACTGCGCGTCGCCGTCACCTCGGTGAGCGATGAATGGGCGGCGATGTCCGTCGCCGGACCGAAGAGCCGCGCGATCCTGGCGGCGGCGTTTCCGTCGCTCGACGTTTCCAACGAAGCGCTGCCGCATATGGGCGCGCAAGAGAGGGAATGGAAAGGTCGAGCGCTGCGCATCCTGCGCCTCAGCTATTCAGGCGAGCGGGCTTATGAAATCTATGTCGGCGCAACTGCCGGTGAACGGCTCTGGAGCCACTTGCTCGAAGCCGGCAGGCCGTTCGACCTGAAGCCCTACGGCGTCGAGGCACTTGGTGCGCTGCGTGTCGAGAAGGGCCACGTCGCGGGGCCCGAAATCGATGGGCGCACGACGCTCGACGATCTCGGCCTTGGCCGCATGGTCGGCAAGCGCAGCGGCTTCGTTGGCGATGTGCTGCGGCGGCGCCCTGCTCTGCTGGCGCCTGACCGGCAACGCCTGGTCGGGCTGGAATGCATCGAGGACGGAAAGCGCCTGCGCGGTGGCGCCATACTGTTCCTGCCAGGCGAGAAAGCTCACGGCCACGGAAGCGGGCGCATCACCTCCGTCACCTTCAGCCCCGAACGCGGCCGCTATGTTGGGCTGGCGCTGGTTGCCGGCGATGTCGCGACAGAGGGAAGCGAGGTCGTGGCCGTCTATCCCATGAAGGCCGAAACGGTGCGTGCCCGCATCGTCTCGCCGGTATTCCTCGATCCGCAAGGAGAACGGCTGCATGGTTAGCCCGGATTTCAGCCTGTCCGTGGCCGATTGCCCGCTCATCCAGGTCGAGGCATGGGACGGAACGCTGGGCCAATTCGAATCGAGCCTCTCGGCGGCGCTCGGCACCGGACTTCCCGCCTCGGTCGGAGAGACGGTTCGTCACAAGAACCTTCTCATCATCCGCGTTGCACCGCGCCGTCTCTGGCTGGCGCTCGACGACGGGACGCAAGCTCCGTCCCTTGCCATCGATCCGGATCTCGGCTGTTCGGTTTGCCTTGGCGAAGGTAGCGTACGGTTCAGCCTGGCCGGGGCCGACATCGCAAGCGTTCTCTCCACCTGCATCGCCGTCGACTGGCATGCGCCGACCAGCGCTCCGGGCCGGGCCGTGCAGACATCCTTCCACCATGTGCCGGTACTCTTGCTTCGCACCGGCGAGACTTCGTGCGATCTCGTCGCGCCGCGAAGCTTCGCCCGCAGCCTCCATGATTGGCTTGCCGAGGGCTAGGCTGAATACTGCCCCAGAAATCCCATCATACGAATCCGACGCCGCCGCGCCGGCTTGGTCACGCGACTTCACGCGTCACAACCCGATTCATGTCGGCTGCTTCGCGCGGCCGCTACGGTGCCTCAACAGCCCGGTCAATTAGTCGTCGCTCATGGAACAAGAGGGCTCGGGTGAACGTTGAAAAGACGGGTTCGCCGTTTGCCAAGCAGTGAACGGCGGATCTTCCCTTCCAGGAATAGGAGAAGACGATGAGAAGTCATCTGATTCCTGCCGCCGCCGGGCTTATTCTGCTCGCCGGCATCGGCGTGGCCATCGCGGACGAGGTGATTATCACGCCCGAACAGCAGACGGTCATCCGCGAATATGTGCACAAGCATCCGCTGGCATCGATCAATCTTCTCGGGTTGGAACTCAGTGTCGGTTCCGCTTTGCCCGACACGGTCGAACTTCGGTCGATCGATGTTCCCGATGTCAAATACAAATATGTCGTCGTCGGCGATCACACAGTGCTGGTCGACCCGGGCACACGCAAGATTGTGAAGGTTATTGACTGACGGCAAGCCCGCCGTTCCTCGAGACAGCAGGCGTACCGCCCGATAGGAAAGGAGCCAGTTCAATGTTGCCGCATGTTGAGACGTGCGACGTGGCCGCGGCTGTCGACCAACTCCTGAACGAGCGATGCAACGCGTTGCTGTCGATGAAGGCAGCAATCGCCGCGCTGCGGGAACGTACGGGGACGGAGCGCTCGGACGCGGATCTGGAAGGACTGATCACCAAGAAGGCGGCGCTCTTCGGCGTCGCGGTGCTGTCCGACAGGGATTGAAGGCGAAAGCGCCGTTGGCACGGGCGGCGGCGCTTCGTTGCGAACGAACGATCGACCACAACACCCGCTTATCGGCGAGCTTTCGACCTCGCCTGCCTGGCTGCCGCCGGCTTAATACGAATTCGCAACGATCCACCCTCGGGATGGTCAATCTCGAAAGAATTCGTTTTCCGCACGAGATCACTTAGTTTCCGAAACCCGAAGGTCCGCGGATCAAAGTCCGAGGCCAGGTTAGCGAGTTGCGTGCCGACAGCACCGAGTGGGACCCAACCGTCCTCGCTCTCCATCTGCGCGATGACTTTCGAAATGACAGGCGTGGCGGCGCTGGGAGACTGAAGCGGGTTCGTGGCCCGGCTTGTGTCCCCGCTATTGGCATGCGTCGTTGCAAGCAGGTTCTCCGTGTAGACGAATTTGCGGCAGGCCTGGCGAAAACTCTCCGGGGTCTTCTGCTCGCCAAAGCCAAACACATCGATCCCCTGCTCGCGGATACGTGCCGCGAGACGAGTGAAATCGCTATCGGAGGAAACAAGGCAGAAACCGTCGAAGCGGCCGCTGTGAAGCAGGTCCATTGCATCGATCACCAGGGTAATGTCCGACGCATTCTTTCCCGTTGTGTAGGCAAACTGCTGTTGTGGGATGATGGCGTGCTTCGAGAGGATGTCGGCCCAGCCTTTGGAACGGACGCCGGAGAAGTCGCCGTATATGCGGCGGACGCTTGCCTCGCCGAGCTTGGCGATCTCTTCGAACAGGCCATCCGCGATCTTGGACGACGCGTTGTCGGCGTCAATGAGAACAGCGAGACGAGGAGAACGGATCTCAGGCATTGGATTCCTCCTGCACATAAGGCCTTCATGTCGATCCTGTGACGTGGACCGGAGGCTCTTCATTCTCGTCGGGATCGGGCAGCGGAGTTTCGTCCGGCGGGCCTTCCGGTTCGGGCTCGTCAATCGGTTCAGGCTTCCACGTAGGAGCCGGCATGGGCACATCGCGATTTGGGTCGGGTTCCTTTGGCTGAGGCATCGAGATTATCTCCGTTCAGCCGGGACAACCCGTCCGCCTGGCCATGGTTCCTGGCAAAACCCTCACTGCTCTGATTCATTACTCAGTCGGGATCGCATGGCTGGTGGTCGCGACGAGGCATCGGCGCTCGTGTTTTGCAGATCTTTCGGAACCGGTCCGATTTTCAAGCCGTTGTCTTGGACAGCGATCGAGGAGAACCGCCATGAAGGACAAGGCAGCAGATTCCGACAACACCTTGCCGCAGGTTGCCATCGACGACCAGGTGCGACAGCTGGCCGTCACGGCCGATTTGCCGTCAAACCAGGCCCGCGAACTGGTGCGCCGTCACGGCAACGATCCCAGGAAGCTCGAAGAGCTGGCGAAGTCGATCAACGCAGCGAACTGAGCCCAGTCGGATTGAAGCTGGCGATCCGCGGCTTTCAGTGAAGTATCGGGTTTCAGGAAGTGCGGGCCAAAAGCGCCACGCACTTTTCGGTTCGATGCTTCGCGTTTCAGGGCTTCCGGGCCGGCAGTGGTGGAGAGGGTTGGATTTGAACCAACGTAGGCATAGCCAACGGATTTACAGTCCGTCCCCTTTAACCACTCGGGCACCTCTCCAGTCTGCCGCCGGAGCCATGCAACGAGGCATCAACGCGTCGTGACCGCCTCAGCAGCCTTCCGCGAAGCGCCTTATGGCGGCACCGCCCAAAACTGTCAACCGCAAGATCCCGTCAAAACGCGCTGAATTTCATCTGCCATCCGGCAAGCCGTTCGATGCGGCAGTATCCATTGCCGCGCGACACGGTTATAGAAGCCGGTTATGAGCAACGACAGCAATTCCAAGACGCCCAAAGACACCCATTACGCCAAGCTGCGCCGCGCCTATCGCGACGAGAAAAGCGGCGGCGCGCCGGCGTTCAGGCCCCGACAGCCGGTTCCGCCGGGCGAAAATGCCGCGGACGGCCTGGTGCGGCTCTATGGCTTGCACACGGTGCGGGCGGCACTCGACAATCCGCGCCGCAAGATCCGGAAGATGCTGGTGACGCGCAATGCGGCCGAGCGCCTGGAAATCGCCGATCTCGCCGCCCTGCCCTTCAAGGCGGAGCTGGTCGAGCCCAGGGACATCGACAAGATCACCGGCTCGGACGCCGTGCATCAGGGTGTGCTGATCGAGGCCGAGCCGCTGAGACCGAAGCGGCTTGACGCACTTGGTGATGCCAAGCTGGTGCTAGTGCTCGACCAGGTCACCGACCCGCACAATGTCGGCGCCATCCTGCGCTCGGCGGTCGCCTTCGGCGCCGGCGCGCTCATCACCACGGCCCGCCACAGCCCGCAGGAATCGGGCGTGCTGGCGAAATCCGCCTCCGGCGCGCTGGAGCACATCGACCAGATCGAGGTGAAGAACCTGGCCGACGCGCTCGGCCAGTTGCACGAAGCCGGCTTCCGCACCATCGGGCTTGATTCGGACGGACCGGCGGAACTCGAAAAGAGCTTTGCCGGAGAAAAGATCGCCCTGGTGCTGGGCGCCGAAGGCAAGGGCCTGCGCCAGAAGACGCGCGAGACGGTGACGACGCTGGCGCGGCTCGACATGCCCGGCGCGATCCATTCGCTCAACGTATCGAACGCCGCGGCGATCAGCCTCTACGTGGCGCGGAAGTTCTTAGCGAGTAGCGAGTAGCGAGTAGCGAGTAGCGAGTAGCGAAAGTCGAATCCCGGCTATCCGTGGCTGCAATCCCTATTCGCTATTCCCTACTCGCTATTCGCTTCTAACCTACCTCATGCGCGGCCATCCGCTCCAGCGCCCTGACCAGAGCCGAATGATCTTCCTTTGCGCCGCCATTGGCCGCGCAGGAGTTGAACAGTTGCTGCGTGGTCGAGGTGTTGGGCAGCGACACGCCGAGCGCTTTCGCGCCCTCCAGCGCCAGGTTCAAATCCTTCTGGTGCAGTTCGATGCGGAAGCCCGGCGCGAAGGTGCGCTTGACCATGCGCTCGCCATGCACTTCCAGAATGCGCGAAGCCGCCAGCCCGCCCATCAGCGCCTGCCTGACCTTGCCCGGGTCGGCGCCGGCTTTCGATGCAAAAACAAGTGCTTCGGCGACAGCTTCAATGGTCAGCGCGACGACTATCTGGTTGGCCACCTTGGTGGTCTGGCCGACGCCGTTCGGGCCGACCAGCGTGATGTTCTTGCCCATCTTCTCGAAGACAGGTTTTGCACGCTCGAATGGCTTTTCCTCGCCACCGACCATGATGGTCAGCGACGCCGCCTTGGCGCCGACTTCACCGCCCGAGACCGGTGCGTCGAGATAGTCGCAGCCCAGTTCGTTGATCTTCCTGGCGAATACCTTGGTCTCGATCGGCGAGATCGAGCTCATGTCGATGACCAGCTTGCCCTTCGACAGACCGGCCGCGACGCCGTTCTCGCCGAACAGCACGTCGGCCACCTGCGGGGTGTCCGGCACCATCAGGATGACGATGTCGGCGGCCTTGGCCACGGCGGCATGGCCGTTGGTGGTTTTTAGGCCCTTGGCGACGAGATCGGCAGGCGGCTTGGAGCGATGGTCGCTGGCGATGACCTTATAGCCCGCTTCCAGCAGATGCCCCGCCATCGGTGCGCCCATGATGCCGAGGCCGATGAAGCCGATGGTTTCCATTGTGGTTCTCCGTCTCTTGTTAGGCCGCGCTCTGTCACGCCCCCCTCTGTCCTGCCGGACATCTCCCCCACGAGGGGGGAGATTGGATGTCACCGCTGCCTTCGCCAATTTTCGAGCGTCAGAAAATCAAAGGGCGGCGCCGAAGCTGCCGATCTCCCCACCCGTGGGGGAGATGGCCGGCAGGCCAGAGGGGGGGCGCGAAGGAACGCGACTTCTACTGCGATAGCCGCTACGCCGCCGCGCTGCCCTTCCCGCTCAGTTCCCTGAACCACCCCAGCCCGGCCTCGGTCCCTGCCCTCGGTTTGTATTCCGCCCCGATCCAGCCGGAATAGCCGATGCGGTCGATATGCTCGTAGAGGAAGGGGTAGTTGATCTCGCCCGTCCCCGGCTCGTGACGGCCGGGATTGTCCGCAAGCTGGATATGCGCGATGCGGCTGAGGTTAGCCTCGATTGTACGGGCGAGATCCCCCTCCATGATCTGCATGTGATAAATGTCGTATTGCAGGAACAGGTTCTTCGAGCCGATACGGTCGATGAGATCAAGCGCCTGGTCGGAGTGTGTGAGGAAGAATCCCGGAATGTCGCGCGTGTTGATCGGCTCGATCAACAGCCTGATGCCGGCCTGCTCCAGCTTCTCCGCCGCGAAGGCGAGGTTTTCGGCGAAAACATCCTCCAGCACCTTGCGGTCGGCGCCCGCGGGCGCGATGCCGGCCAGGCAATTGACCTGCTGACAGCCGAGAGCCTGCGCATAGGCGATCGCCTTGGCGATGCCTTGGCGGAATTCCGGCACGCGGTCCGGCAATGCGGCAATGCCGCGCTCGCCCTTGCCCCAGTCGCCCGCCGGCAGGTTGAAAAGCACCTGGGTCAGGCCGTTCTTCTTCAGCCGGGCGGCGACGACATCGGGCGCATGGTCATAGGGGCCGATATATTCGATGCCCTTGAAACCGGCGCGGGCGGCGGCATCGAAACGGTCGAGGAAATCATGCTCGCCAAAGAGCATCGAAAGGTTGGCTGAAAAACGCGGCATTCTTTCTCTCCTCTTAGTCGAGCATGACGATCGCGGTCGGCGCGTCTTCCTGATGCTCGGCAAGGTCCTCGAATTCGGTGATCTTGTCGATCTCGGTGCCCATGGAGATGTTGGTGACGCGTTCGAGGATGAATTCGAGCACGACCGGCACCCGGTGTTCTTTCATCAGCCGCTGGGCCTCCTTGAAGGCGGCGGCGAATTCCTCGGGCTTGCGCACTCTGACCGCCTTGCAGCCCATCGCTTCGGCGACCGCAACGTGGTCGACGCCATAGCCGGCCTCCGGATCGCCTGATCGGTTGATGTTCTCGAAGGCGAGATCGACCTCGAAATCCATCGAAAACCCGCGCTGCGCCTGGCGGATCAGCCCGAGATAGGCGTTGTTCACGACAACATGGAGATAAGGCAGCTTGTGCTGCGCGCCAACCGCCAGTTCCTCGATCATGAACTGGAAATCATAGTCGCCAGACAGCGCCACGATGGTGCGGTCGGGATCGGCGGCGCGAACGCCAAGCGCCGCCGGCAAGGTCCAGCCGAGCGGGCCGGCCTGGCCGCAATTGATCCAGTTGCGCGGCTTGTAGACATGCAGGAACTGCGCGCCGGCGATCTGCGACAGGCCGATCGTTGTGACATAGGTGACGTCGCGGCCGAACGCCTTGTTCATCTCCTCGTAGACGCGCTGCGGCTTCAGCGGCACCTGGTCGAAATGTGTCTTGCGCTTCATCGTCTTCTTGCGAGCCTGGCACTCCTTCGCCCAGCCGGACCAATCGCGAAGCTTTCCGGCCGTCTTCCATTCGGTGGCGACGTCGAGCAGCATCTTCAGTGCCGCACCCGCATCCGACACGACGCCGAGGTCCGGCGCGAAGACGCGGCCGATCTGGGTGGGCTCGATGTCGACATGGACGAATTTTTTGCCCTTGGTGTAGACGTCGACCGAGCCGGTGTGACGGTTGGCCCAGCGGTTGCCAATGCCGAAGACGAAGTCGGCCTCCAGCATCGTCGCATTGCCATAGCGGTGCGAGGTCTGCAGCCCGCACATGCCGGCCATCAGCCGGTGGTCGTCGGGTATCGCGCCCCAGCCCATCAAGGTCGGGATGACCGGCACGCCTGAAATCTCGGCGAATTCGATGAGCAGATCCGACGCATCGGCGTTGATGATGCCGCCGCCGGCGACGATAAGCGGCTTTTCCGCGGCGTTGAGCATAGTCAGCGCCTTTTCGGCCTGCACGCGCGTCATGGCCGGCTTGAACGGCATCAGCGGCTCATAGGCATCGATGTCGAATTCAATCTCGGCCAGCTGAACGTCGACCGGCAGGTCGATCAGCACCGGGCCGGGCCGCGACGAGCGCATCAGATGAAATGCCTTCTGCAGCGCCATCGGCACCAGATAGGGCTCCATGACGGTGACTGCCCATTTGGCGACCGGCGCGGCAATGGCTGATATGTCGACGGCCTGGAAATCCTCCTTGTTCAGCCGCGCACGTGGCGCCTGGCCGGTTATGCACAGGATCGGAATGGAATCCGCGGCCGCCGAATAGAGCCCGGTGATCATGTCGGTGCCGGCCGGACCGGAGGTGCCGATGCACAGGCCGATATTGCCAGCCTTGGCGCGGGTATAGCCTTCCGCCATGTGCGAGGCGCCCTCGACGTGACGGGCAAGAACGTGGCGGATGGTGCCCCTCGCCTTCATCGCCGAATAGAACGGGTTGATCGCCGCGCCCGGCACGCCGAAAGCGCAGGAGATGCCTTCCTTTTCGAGAACGAGAACCGCGGCATCGACAGCGCGCATCCTGGCCATTTCCAGCCCTCCATAGGGTTTGTCGTTGTTGGATTGGCCAAGGATGTCAGCAAGCAGGCTATTTTTCAATTTTTTCAGAATATTTTTTCATTTCTAGAAAACGGCTCCTATCCCTTGATTTTATTGGATCTTTTGTTTTCCAGGAATTCACCCCTTCGATCGGATGAAAAACTTTTTCATTGCCCGTTTGGCGAAATCGGCTGAGAATGGCGCCATGGAAACGACCGAAAAACGCCAGCGCGGCCGGCCGCGCGCTTTCAACGGGCCATCGGAGGCCAACTCGGTGCAGTCGCTCGATCGGGCGCTGCGCATCCTGGCCATCGTCGCGGAGGGCAGCGGCCTCTCGCTGAGCGAGATATCGGCGCAGAGCGGCTTGGCCGCCTCGACCGCCTACCGCATGCTGACGACGCTGCAAAACCACGGCATGGTCGAATTCGACACCAGCGACCAGCTGTGGTCGATCGGCGTCGAGACCTACCGCATGGGCGCGGCGTTCCTGCGCCGCCGCAAACTGGTCGACCGCGCCCGCGTCGTCATGCAGGAGTTGATGGAGAGAACCGGCGAGACCGCCAATCTCGGCGTCGCCGAGGATGATTGCGTCGTCTTCGTCAGCCAGGTCGAGACGCATCAGGCGATCCGCGCCTTCTTCCGGCCGGGCACGCGCAGCCCGTTCCATGCGTCCGGCATCGGCAAGGCGGTGCTGGCCCATCTCGAGCCGGAGCGCGTCGGAACCATCCTGCGCAAGGCCGGCCTGCAGCGCTTCACCGATAGGACGCTGTCCGACATTTCGGCGCTGGCCCACGATTTGGCACGAATCAAGCTGCGGGGCTGGTCGGTCGATGACGAAGAGCGGCACCCCGGCATGCGCTGCGTGGCGGCGGCTATCTTCAACGAATTCGGCGAGCCGATCGGTGGCGTGTCGGTCTCCGGGCCAACGGTGCGGGTGACGCCGGAGCGGCTGGCCGAGATCGGGCCGCTGGTGCGCGACGCCGCGGCCGAGGTGACAAGGATGATCGGCGGGGTGAAGGCGACCTGATGATAGCGAGGCCTCTACAACCACGAAGGGCAACTTCACGTAGTCACGCGCCAAGATCACCACGCCGGACGCCGCGGGCCGCTTTGCGAGGCCGGCTGTCGGAGGCAGTAGCTTGAGGTTCGCGCTGCCCCTCATCTGCCTGCCGGCATCTTCTCCCCGTATAGTGACGGGGAGAAGGACGATGTCTAAACGATTTCGCCAATCTCCAACGCTGCGAAAAAGTGCGGAGTGCCGCGGCTAGCGTCCTTCTCCCTGTTTTACGGGGAGAAGATGCCGGCAGGCAGATGAGGGGCGGCGCCAACATTGCCTGTCGATCAATTCGACAAGGGCCTTGCCCCCAACAGCGAAAAGAGGGGCGGCGGGGGCTGCGGCGGGGGCGCCCCCTCTTTTAAGGGATTGAAACGCCTCCTCCTCTCAGAGACGACAGTAGTGGCGATAGCCGTCGTGGCCGATATAGGTGTCGGAGTCGACGTCGTAGCTCGCGTAGCGATCGTAGCAGCGACGGACGTGCCATGAGCCGCCGTCCTCGTCGACATAGACGGTACGGGGCTGCTGGGAGAGCAGGCTGCCCAGCACGAAACCGCCAACGCCGGCGGCAATGCCGATACCGATTTCGCGATTGTGGTGATGGCTGTGAGCAGCCGAAGGCTGGACGGTGCCGAGCAGCGTGCTGGCGGCGACGGCGGTGGCGATGACGCCGGAAACGAGTGTGCGTGTGAACATGACGATCTCCTTGCTTCGTTGACCGAGGCGATCCATCCGCCTCTTGATCATCTGTCGTCGCGGCAAGGAAAAAGGTTCGAATCCTTTTTCGATTTTTCTGGAACGGCTTGGTTCGCCCGGCGAATTCGTGCTGGCGGCGAGTTCGAAAGGGGAAATCAGAAGGAGCGAATAGTGAGTAGCGAGTGGCGAGTGGCGAGAAGGGAAAGCCAGGAACGCCACGTACCACTCGCTATTCGCTATTCGCTATTCGCTCTTTTCACATCCCCGTGACATGGCGCAGCCAGAAGGCGAGCGCGATGAAGCCGATGATGGTGGTGACGCCGGTCCAGTCGACATTGGCCTTCTTCACATCGTTGATGATCTTCACCAACAGCATCCAGGCCACGAAGATGATCGGGAGAATGATGACAAATCTGATCATGCGGCACCCCTGCTCGAAGCGATTGCACCGTTTCCATATGTAGGAAGCAATCAGGCGCTTTTCAGGATGCCCCTCGCCGACGGCCCATGCGGCATGCCGGGTAAAACGGAGTTTTGTCTTTACTGGCGCAACAAATATGCTAACCGGAGCGCCGTGCCCTTGTAGCTCAGCTGGTAGAGCAGCGGTTTTGTAAACCGAAGGTCGGCGGTTCGATTCCGTCCGGGGGCACCAAGGCCTTTTTCAGCCTTTGATATTGCTGGTTTTTTTACCTGTTTTTGCCCCACTTTTTTCAACCCCTGCTGTCGGTGGGACAAGTTTGTCCTTCTTTTGTTTCCGTAGCAGCTTGTGAATTGCTCTTCCCGCGATCCGTTTTCGGCTCGCACTTCGCGTGTAGAGCGTGGTCTGCTGCTTCGACGTCCACCCGAAGATCGCCATCAGATCCTCGTCGGTGGCGCCGTTCTCAGCTGCCAGGGTGGCGCCGGCTTTCCGCAGGCCGTGCATGGAGCATTGGGGCAATCCGGCTTGATCACACCAGTCCCGCATCTTGTTGCCGAGGCTGTTGACGGTGAATGGCGCCTTCCACTCCGAGACGAGGAACGTCATCTCCCCGCAAGGGCTGGCATCAATTGTCTGCTGAAGAGCCTGCAGGATGGGGATCTCCACAACCACACCAGACGATCGCTTCGTCTTGCCGGGGCGGATGGAGAGCCATCCGTCCTTCACATGCTGGCGGCCGACGACGGCGATATCGGCCAGACGTAGGCCCGTGTACATCCCGAGATGCAGCGCGAGACGAGCCTTGGAGCCGAGAGGGTGCTTGGCTTCGAACTGCTCGACCTCCTCCATCGTCCAGGCGTGGAAGCCGTCGCCGGCGTTGAGGCGCTTGATGCCCGCGGCGGGATTGACCTTCAGCAGCTCGTTCTCAACCGCCCAGCCGAATAGCGCGGACAGCGTCTTCGCGACCTCGTTTTGCGCCCCCGGCGTCGTCTTCAGGCTGTCGCGCATTTCTAGGACGTGCTTCCGCTCCATCATCGCGTAGGGGAGATCGCCGCGGCGCTTCCCCTTGTGCTCGCTGTCGCAGATCTCCTCGAGGAGCCGCAACCGGCGGCTCAACAGCGTCGGATTGACCCGCTTGCCGATTCGAGAGCGATACTGGCCGAGCAGCCATCGGAGCGTCCCCTCGGCGGCATCCTTGCGGCTGGCCGGGGTTTCCGGCTTCGCGGTTTCGGGCTTGTATGGGAGGTTGAGGCGCGCGCAGGCGACCTCTTCATCGAACTGATCCGTGCCTGGCGCTTCCGTCAAGCGCACCTTCGAGCGGCCGGACGCGCGGAAATAGAGACGCACGTTCCCGTGCCTGTCCCTGTCGACCGAGACTCCCTTTGGCAATTCCTTCGGCATCAATCCCAAGGGTTGACGCCTTTCTCGGCCCCGTCAAGAGGTTGAGAGGGCTCCGACCGGTGGGGCAGCGCCCGGAAGGCTTGCTCGACCTCTGAGACATCCCAGACAAGGCGACCCTCGATGACACGGGCGTCGGGCATCCTGCCATCGACGACGAGACGATCGAACAGGGTCGCGCTGATCCCGACCAAAGCGGCGGCCTGCTCCCGGTTCACACCAAACGGGATCAGGGTGGGCGGCAGGATGTGCATCCGGCCCGCCATCAATCGAATCCATCAAGCCAGAGCCGGTACGCGCCGTCGATCTCACGGAAGTTCGCGGCCTTTCCGGCGTCATGATCGAAGTCGATGCGGCTGGTGACGCCGCATTGTGCCTTCAGCCATGTCGCAGCTTCATCCGCCGAGCTCACCGTGGCGCCGAACTTCTTCAGGACGAAGGTCCAGAACCCCTTTTCGCCGCAGATGATGCCGGCTTGGCGGGCCAGGGCACCACCCTTGCGCGGTGGTTCGGCCGGGGCGGCGTCGGCCTCCGGAGCGGCCGTGCTAATTTTTGCAGCCCCGTTGGAGGGCTCCTGCTCGCGCCCGTCGACGGTATATTCATAGTCGCCAACGCGGAAGGTGACTTCCGATGGTCCGACGACATCGATGACGAGCTGCTCACCTTCGATGCGGACCTGCCAGGCCTCGCAGTCGCCGACGACATCATCGAGGAGGTGCTCGATCGCTTCGCGGACCGGCCAGGAGTAGCGGTGGACGAGCGTTGGTGTCACGGTTGCGCCTGCTCCGCCCGTTCGGCGGCCTCGCTGCCAGCGCGCACATGATAGCCATGACCATTCGCGCCAACGGTCCATTGCCGCTGTCGATTTATGGCCATCTTTCGATCGATCTCGTTGTGAAGATCGCAGCCCATCCGATGCGCGAGCCGGTACAAGATGATGACGATGTCCGCCGCTTCCTCGGCCGCCTTCGGATGATTGTCGTCCATCGTCAGTGCGCGCAGAAGTTCGGCCATCTCTTCGTTGGCTCGCGCGGCCACGCGCGCATTTGTCGATGCGGTGCCGAAAGTAGCCTCGGTCCACGTCACGATCGACTGCTGATTTTCCTTCATAGACCTACCTCCTCGAGGAACGTATCCAGCCCGGCCGGCTTGTCCGGCGCCAGCAAGGGTGCCTTGATGTGGGCATCCCAGTGGAGACCGAGATTGAATGAAATGCGCTCACGGATTGCCCGCATCCGGACGGCCTTGAGCTCGTCGGAGGTGCGAGCGATGCGCCGATCCCATTTCCTGAGCTCGCGCCAGAAGCCCCGATGTTCTCTCCGGGTGGCATCCGGCAGCATCCGGAAGCATTTCCCGCAGATGATCTCCTGGCTTTCATGCTCGCGCTTGAAGGTGCGGCGGCAGCGCGGATTGATGCAAGGAACTCGGTCAGACATTGGGATTGCCCCCGGGTCTAAGCGAGCGGATCATGCGGGGCCGCGACTCACTCCAGGAGCCTATTGTGCCAAAGATCACCAAAAAGGATTTGACCGACAGCGAGTGGACTTGGCTAAAGAACCTGAACCAGGGCGGCGCCGCGACGGCGATGCTGACAGTGGCTATGGCTGACAGACTTAAAGAGCTTGGACTCGCGGAGCAAAAACTTGGCGGGACCGGGATCAGCCAGGAGGGTAAGCGCGTCGTGACTGAATTCGTTGTGGCAGCAAGGCGCGCCAGAGGCTTACGATAGACCGACAAGACCATCTCCCAGGTCTGCGAATTATCAGGCAAGCCGAAAAGGCTGTCGCCGACCTCGACAAGCGCGAACTCGCCGCCCGCGCGGATCTTCGCCACCACAGCATCAGGAACATCCTGAAACGGTTCGTCGAACCACCATTGCCGACGGCCGTCGACGATCTGCTGATGGAGCATGTCGCCAAGTCGGAGGCGATCGAGTATCAGATCGGGGCGGTCAGACATTGGGGGCGAGACCATGAGGCGAGGTTGGGAATTTTGGCTCGGGGCGTCGTTCATCGCCGTGGCGATAGGCGTGATCGTTCCGGCCTTCTTTTTTCATCACTGGCGAGAAATCGTCTCGTCGATGGGAGCCGCAGCTGCTGCTTTTGCCGTGGTGGGAGCGGCCTTGGTTTCCTACGATGGCGCCATCTCGAAGGTGCGCTATGACCGCCAGGAGGGTCTGCTGGCCGCAGAAGCACATCGAACTGCTCTGCTGATCCGACTCGAGCTCGACACGTCGGAGTTCATTGCAGATATGCTCGAACTCCGGGAGAGTATTGGTGGTTCCACTCGACACAACCTTCTCGAATATGCCGTGAGAATCGAGGAGCCGGCAGCGATCGTTGAGGCTTGGCAAGACCTCGACAAAGTCCCTCGAAAGATAATTGCGGACCTGCGGGACGTCCGCGTCGCAGTTAGGAGATACAACCGGGTTCTTGAGGAGATCGTCCGAACTGAGGGGGCATGGCGAGGTTGGGATGAGGCACTTGATGGATTGGTGGCGGCTGCCCAGGTCTCGGCGCGGCGGATAGCGATGGAGCTGAATGAAATCGCGGATCTGCCACACCTTCCTCCTCATCCAGTAGAGCTCGATGATGGGGGAGACCCGGAAAGAACTTCCTGAGTAGCCGGACATCAGAACGGTATCTCGTCGTCAAGTTCGCGGTTGCTTTGACGGTTGCCACCACCCTGCCCGCCTCCTCCGCCGCCGAACCCTCCACCGCCGAAGTCGCCACCACCCCGGTTGTTGCCCCCGCTCGATCGACTGTAGCCGCCGCTGTCCTCACGCCGATCGCCGCCACCCTCGCTCTTCGTATCGAGCATCTGAAGCTCGCCACGGAACTTCTGCAGGATGATTTCCGTGGTGTAACGCTCCACGCCATCCTTCTCCCACTTGCGGGTCTGCAGCTGGCCCTCGACGTAGACCTTCATCCCCTTCTTGAGATATTGTTCCGCGACCTTGGCGATATTTTCGTTGAAGATGACGACGTTGTGCCACTCCGTCTTCTCCTTGCGCTCGCCGGAATTCTTGTCGCGCCAGGACTCCGAGGTGGCGATGCGGATGTTGACGACCGGATCGCCGGAGTTCAGCCGGCGGATCTCGGGATCGGCGCCAAGGTTGCCCACAAGAATCACTTTGTTCACGCTGCCGGCCATTACGCACCTATCTCTTTGAGGGCTTCTGATTTTGCTGTGTTGAGTTCGGTCATCGCGTCGTGCGAGCCGCCCGGCGTGTCGGGGTGGGCCTTCTTCGCGAGGAGGCGGTATGCGCTTTCGATGCTCTCGGCGCTGGGCGCCGCCCCGGGCGGGCAGCCGAGGACCTCGCGCCACGACGCGCGCTTCGGCGCCGGCAGCGCGGTGAAGCCTCGGAAGGTCGCCCGCACGATGTGCAGCCCGCCGTGGCGCATCTCGGTGCGCCTAGCCTCAACGATGTGGTGAATCGCCTGAAGGTTATCCTCGACCTTGGCGTAGCGGTCGACCGCGATGCAGACCTGCATGCCGTCCCAGACGAACCAGACGGCGACGCCGGGATCGGTTGGCCGCTCGACACCAAGCGTGACGTTCGAAGAGATCACCAGGCTCTCGACGCGCTTGTTCGTGTCGGTCGCAAAAAGACCGAGAGAGCCTCGCACGTTCTTCAGCGCGGCCGAAAGCGGTGTCTTGAACCGCGAGTCCGCCTTGCGCTCGGTGCGCGGCATCGTATCAGGCCAGGTCAGCGGGAAGGCTTGAGCGTCCATCAGAAACAAACCTCCATGCCGGCGATCGGCCGGTGACCGACCGGCGTGAGGACGGCGTCCTCGGCGGTCCAGCCAAGTCCGATCCGTCTGTTGATAGTGGCGGCGCTCGGAGAATCGGCCGTGAAGCTGGCGGCATCAGCCAGGCAGATCACGACACCGCAGATATAGAGGTGTCGGTTCTGCCTGGTATTCCGGTTCTGCTCGGCCGCTGTTGCCCAGCGGCAATTGCTTGGCTCATAGCCGCCTTCGTTCTCGCGGCGTTCGAGTGAATGCGCCGGTGTCGGTTTCGGCCCCAGATCAGAGAAGAAGCACTCGAAACCGGTGCGCGCGCCGTCACCAGTCAGCCAGCGATCACAGACCTTGATCCCACGGCCGCCGTAGTCAGCGAAGCGGTCCTGGCGCCGGTTGAGGCACCTCGTCTTCATCGCGGCATAGGCGCGATATTCTGGCGAATCGACGCGCCCGCCGCCCTGCAGGCGCCGCGTATGACCATGGAGGAGTTTGCTCATGGTCGGGCCTCACATGACGATCGTGATGCGCTCGGCGGCGCGGGTGATGGCGGTGTAGAGGTGGCGAGCGCGATTGTCGGGGAACGCCGAGCTCTCATCGAACAGGCAGACGGTTTCCCACTGCGAGCCCTGCGCCTTATGGACGGTCAGCGCGTAGCCATAGTCGAACTGCTGGGTGCCGTTCAGTTCCTTCCAAGGGATCTCGTTGCCGGCGCCCTCGAAGAATTCCTTCCGCACCTTGATCTCGACAGGCTCCGTCGAATCGAAATCGAGCGAGGAGACATGCATCCGGATGCAGTGATCGTTGAGATGGCCCTTGCGGCGCTTCAGCAGCTCGACGACACGCCAGAGGCCGCCGTTGAAGATGCCCTTGTTGCGGTCATTCTTCAGGCAGACCAGTTGGTCGTCGACCTCCGGCATAGTGCTGGCGCGGCCGTGCAGAGCGCGCATCCGGGTATTGTAGCTGGACCTCGTCTTGTTCAAGCCGACGAGGACTTGCCCCGCCTTCATGACGTGATCCTGCGTCAGCGCGGAACGCCGGATCACCTCACTAACGCCGTAGACCCCGTATTCGAGGCGGCCACCCTCGCGGATCGTGGTCGCCATCCTGATGATCGGATTCTCGGCGGCCTGCCGGTGGATGTCAGTCAGCATGATGTCGGGGTCCGCGTTGGTGAAGAAGCCGCCGCCCTTGACCGGCGGCAGCTGCGCGGGATCGCCAAGGACGAGGACCGGAACACCGAACGACAAGAGATCCTTGCCGATCTCCTCGTCGACCATGGAGCACTCATCGACCACGAACAGCGCGACGTCGGCGAGCTCGTCGACATCCTTGGCCACGAACTTCTTGACGCCTGTTTCGTGGTTGAAATCGACGTCATAGATCGAGGCGTGGATCGTCATCGCGTTGCGGCAACCGTTCTTGCGCATCACCATCGCGGCCTTGCCGGTGTAGGCCATGTACATGACACCGCCCTTCAGGGCGTCGGCGAAGTGCCGAGCCAACGTTGTCTTGCCGGTGCCGGCGTAGCCGAAGACGCGGAAGACCTGGCGCCGTGCGAGACCGCTGCTGTACCAGGCCGCAACAGCCTTCAGTGCGCCGTCCTGTTGCGGCGACCAGATCGGGGCGTCAGCCATTGGTGACGCTCCGCTTTCGCAGCTGGAAGCCCATACCGGCTTCACCACGGATCGGTGCGCCGGCGGCGCGTAGATCCTTGATGTAGCGATGGATGGTCCGTTCGCTGACCTGCAGATGAGCGGCCAGCTTGGGCGCCGTGGTGACCTCGTGGTCGCCGAGCATAGCGAGAACTTCGCCTGCCTTGGTTGCGCGGTGGTAGGCCATCGTCACCACCTCGGCTCGCCGTCGTCATCGGCGGGCGCGTCATCATCGAAACCGTCAGTGGCCGGCGGCGGCTCCTCACTGTCCGGCGGTGCGATATAGAGCGCCGGTTTGCTGTACGGCGCGTTCTTGCGCAGTACAGTGAACTCGTCGGTCAGCGTGTTCGAAAAGATCGAGGCACCGCCGTAAAAATGCGTCACCCAGGCCTTGGCGATGGGCTCCGGCGCAGGCTTCTCCTCGGTCGGCGTCGACCATTCGACTTGCGGGACATCGATGCGCAGCATCTTGGCGCCGAAGCGTTCGACCTCGATGCCGCGACCCCAGTGGGTGCGATGGCCGAAGATCTCAACCAGCATCCATTCGAAGGGCTGGTCGACCGCGGCGACTTCCTCAGTTTCCGGCATCGTCTCTGCTCCATTTTCTGAAAGCAACAAATGCGGCCCCGAGCGCGGCATCGACATTGTCGCCAGTGAATTTCAGGACTTCCCATTCGGTCCAATCGCCCGAGCACTCGACGAACGCGCCAGGGCCGTCGAAATCCGGATTGTCATTGACCAGTGTCACGCTGTGGCCGTCGCCGGCGCGCAGCTGCTCGACGATCCGCCAGTTCCTGCCGTCCTGTTCGAAACGGCTGTTCGCCTCAAGCAGATCGGTGATGCGCCGCCGCTGGCCATCGAGGCAGACGGACCCGCGCGAGCAGATGTCTTCGGCGATCCTCTGTTCCCAGCGATCAGGATGATCATGAATTGCCTGCTTCTCGGCCGCCCGCAGCCTGCATCCTCCGCCAGGATGTCGATGAGGTATTGCTTCGCCGGCCATCAGAAGCTCCCGCCGATGGTTTTGCGCCAGGCGTCGGGATCGACGACTTCCGTCGCCGATCGGGCGGCTTGTTGCGGTTGCGGATCGGAGGTCCGCTTCACCCATTCCAGGCGCGCGGTGTGGACGACATCGGCCTTGTCGGGTTCATTCCGCATGTCCGACTTGTGCAGGATGAAGTTGAGGTAGTCGGTCGGCAGCTCAGAGAACAAAAGACCGGCATGCTTGCCGAAGTTGATCTTCAGTAGGCGAAGCGGGTTCGCCGAGATGTGGACCATCGTCTCAACGGGCAGCACCCGGAGGAGGTCGAGGAGAATGTGCGCAGTGGTCCAGCTATCGGGTCCGGCGCGGTGCACCGGCTCCATCTGCTTGGCGCCACCACCGAGCCCGAGCGCGTACCAGATCGCTCCGTTCTTGTGGCTTTCGAGGTTCGGGTAAGTGTCCTTGGCACATTTAAACGTGCAGATGCCGGGCTTCGTAGGCTTCAGCACCACTTGGTCGAACGCGAGGTTGTGACAGCAGATGAAGTCCGCGCCCGTGTTGATCAGACTGCGGGCGTCATCCGGCGACATGCCGTCGGCGACGTCGTGGTCCTGCAGGTGATGCGCCGACATCGCGCCTGGCGATATAGGCATCCCGGGGTTGACGATGCGAGCATGTGGCCCGCTCTCAATAGCCCATCCCGTCGGAAAGAGGCGGACATCTGTCCAGCCAATTTCCACAAGCTCTTTTGGGTCGCCGAGCGCCGTTGTCTCGCTATCCGCCACGCGAATAAGGGTGAGCGGGTCAGCCATGGGCGGCCTCCACTCGATAGCGGTGATGTCGATCGCGGGCCATCAGCCTATCGCCTTCTCGACGTAGGTGACGGCATCGCCGACGGTCAGCCAGGTCTCCGCCTCGCTATCCAAGATCTCGATCCCGAACTCCTCCTCGCAATCCATCACGAGTTGAACGAGATCCAAGCTGTCAGCGTTGAGGTCGTCGATGAAGCCGGCTTCCTTCGTCACCCGGTCGGCACCGACGCCCAGGCTCTCGACGATGATCTTCTTCACGCGTTCTGCGATGGTCATTGGTGGCTCCTGGCTCAATATGGAATGGGGGTTTCGTCCGGCGCGGCCGCAACGGTCGCCGGCCGGACTTCGACTTCGTCGGGAGAGGCGGGCGGCTCCGGCTTGAAGGCCTGTTCGGTGACCGGTTCGGGCGTGATCAACGAGAGATCAGAGGCCGGCCAAGTCGCGAAACCGGTCATGTCGTCGAGTTCGACCCATGCAAGGAGCGCTCGGGTGGCCCGGATGTAGCCCGTTGCGCCGCTTTGATGAATGACCGGGTCGCCGATGTCGAAATGGGGTGCCACCATCGTCACTTCTGAGGCGCCGATCATCGCCCCGGAACCGATGTCTAGCCAGACCGTGCCGCCTTCCTGATGGTCGTACTTGACCTTGGCGGTGATCGACACGAGATCGCCCTTCCTAAAAAGTCCCATCAAACTCTCTCCTCTGTGGTCAGTTCGCGTGTCGGCTCCGGCGCTACAACCTGCGCGGCAAACCCGATCACGGCGGTCGCCAGCGCCCGCAGCGAATGGCTGTCGGTCACCGCATGGGGATCGCCTTCGATGACGAGGCGGGCGATATCGGTGGCGCCGGCGAAGTTGAGCGGCGCCACGATGGCGCGGCCACCGGCATCGACCAGCATGACGTCGCCGGTGTTGAACGGCTGGTCGACCGGGTCACCCGCCTTGCTCGGCACCTTCATGGTGCCGGGCTTGGTCACCGAGACGACCTTGCGGCCGTTCGCGAACTTGGCGACGTCGGCGGCGTGGATCTCGACCGTCATGCCAGCCACCCGCAGATGTAGAACAGGCCAAGCATGGGCAGGATGGTGAGCCATGCCAAAACGAAGAGGAAGCCAGCGAAGAAGAAACCGGTGACAAGAAACCGCGTCATGCCCGGATTTCCTTGTGGACCATCACGATGGCGTCACCGGCCGCCGGCACCGCCCGCGGGACCAGCCGGCCGATCTTCTTGGGGGTCGCTTCGACGGGCTGCTTGCCGCCATCGATGATGGCTCCAGCAGATTCGAACGCGGTGATGGCGACACGGGTCTGCCGCAGCCGTTCGGTCAGATCCGCGATGTTGCGTTCAAACGCGATCTCGTCGGCCCGGAACCGATCCAGCATATTGGTGACTGAGTTGGCGCTCCGATCGAGGAGATCGCCGGCCAGCGTCTCCGGCTGGAGCTCGGCTTCAACCAACTCGACCTGGCGCATAGCTTTGCGGAGCTTGAACATCGCTCAATCCTCCTCCACCGAACCCTGCTCCGGCGCCTCGGCGTCCTCCTCGGCGACGAAGCCGTCGAGCCATGCCTGCCGTTCGGCCTCCCTGCCCTCCGCCTTGAAGTCGACCGGGATCGCCTTCTTGCTCATGTTGCGGCGGTAGGCGGCACGACCCATGCGGGTTGCCTTCGCGATGGGGTCGCCGTCGTCCGGCTGGGATTGCGCTTGGGAGGCGCCGGACGACGGCTGGTTTCCGGTAGCGGCCTCGGGGGCGGCTCGCTTGCCGGATTGCTCGGCGGCCGCCGGGGAAGTGCTGGCATCCGATTTGGGGGCTGCTTTGTCGGCGGCGGGTTTCTTGGAGGCATCATCACCGGCGAGCTGGTCGAGCTTGCCTTTCAGACCGGCGGGCTGGTCGCCGGTTTTCTTGACGGCCGGGAAGACCTCGTCGACGTCGGCCTCCTTGCTTTTGACGCCCTGGTACATCGCGTAGAGATCGGTGAGCTCATCGAGACCGATCTCCTCCAGACCAGCGACGCCGACCGCGGCGAACACCCGCTCCGGAGTGACTCCGATACCGGCGAGCGCCTTCATGGCGTCCTCACGGCGTTCCAGCAGCGTGGTGACGTCGCCTCTGATGACGTTTTCCGCATGCTCGAACGCCTGCCGCCATACCGCCTTGGGGACGCCCTTCAAGATGGCTTCACGCATGCCGATCGAGGCCGCGGCGTTGCCGGCGGTCATGATCATGTCCTGAGAGTAGAGCCCGCCATCCCGCTTCGAAATGTTTTTGCGGGTGCGCGCGGTGCGCTTCAGCCCGGTTTCGAGGTCGTGGAAGATGCCTTCGGATTCGACGTACTTCTCAATCTTGTCGACGTGCACGACGCGGGAGGCGCAGTGGCAGTTTCCCCATTGCGAAGCGATGATCTCCGCCAGCCGGATGCTGGGCCCACGGATCGTTTTTCCATCGCGCGGCACCGCGTAGACGCACTCCTTGGCGGTCTGCTCGTCGAGCATGACGAGCTCGGTGATGTTGCGCATCACCGTGGCGACGGAACGCGGGAACGCCCGCGCCGTGATGACGTCTTGGTTGAGCTCCGCCATCGCCAGTTGGACGGCTAGGCTCTGGCCGTTTCCGGACATGCCTAGTGGCAGTGTGGTGAGTTCGCCGGTGCTGCGGTCGACGGTTTCCACAGCCTTGCCTGCTTGGGTGTTCATCGTTTCGGTCTCCAGGTTGCCGCCGGCGATCAGCCGCGGAATGAGGTTTTCGTGTCTTCGAAGATTTCGACGCCGGGCACCGCCACGGTGTTCTTGTTCTTGGCAACGAAAGCTCTCAGGAACTTGTCGAGATCGTCGAGCGACATGTACGGACGGAGCTTTTCGAGCGGGATTTTCGAGGCATCCGTGATGCGGTGCTTCCATCTGGCAGTTGCGGATACCGTTCCGGCAGAGGTGCGCGTCGGGCCGCTGCCGGCCGTGATCGCCTCGTTGACGAGAACGGCGGCACGGTTCTCGGCGTCAGCTGCCTCCTGCATGAGGACGTCGCCGAGGACGCTGTGGCTGGATGCAGCGGCCTCCTCGAGCTTGCGCTTCGCCTCTTCCTGGGCGACACGAGCGACCTCGGCCGCGGCTACCCTGGCTTCCTCGCGCTTCTTGTCGTTGTACTTGCCGACGATGGTCTCGAAGGCGGACTGGATTGTTTCCGGTCGAACGGTGACGGTGTCGAAGAACCGGTTTGTTTCCGTGGTTTCATCGCGCAGCGGCTTCGTCGTCGCCAGCTTGGTTTCGCCAAGTCGCTTCGCCATTTTGCGCGCCTCGATCCCGAGGGCGACAAGACCGTCGCGCTCGTTGTCGTTGGAGACCACACCATCGGTGAGCGCGTTTTTCGCATCGGTGGCGCGCTTCGCGAGGCTTTCCACCTCGTCGAGCAGCGGCTTGAACCTGTCCCGCAGGATGTCGGCGGTCGTCGCCAGATTGTGCCCTGGCCCGACGATCGATGGTGCTTCAGAAACTTCCATTGAGATCTCTCCGTGGTTTGATGCGCAGCGTGCGGCTCTGCGATCCGGTGTTGCGGTGGGAGGTCCGAGCGGAAACCTCCCAATTGGCGGTCAGGCCGATCTCGGCGTTGCCTAGGGCGTGGAGGATGTGCGGGCGCAGCTGGTCGACGACGGCCTTCGCTCCGGCGGCTTCAACCCGGGCGCGGTCGTATTGGTGGACGAGCAAGTCGAGTTCGAGGTCACCGCTGAGATCGCGCCGCTCCGGCATCGAGTCGCGGTAGACGTCCATGACGACGTCGCCGTCACGCCGCCAATCCGGGGAAGGCTCCTCCCCGCTCGCCACCATCGTCCAGAACTCGTCGACCTTGCCGAGCAGCCGGTTCCACAAGCGGAGATGGATCGGGATATCGATGATGTGCAGCTGGAAGGTGCCGCGCCAGGTGATGACGACGAGGGCAACGCAGGCCCATGCGCAGCCGGTCAGCTGGGCTTCGGTGATCGCCTGGATGGCGATCCAGGTTGGTGGCACCACATCGTCGGTGTCGGGGTCGAGCCAGAATTCCTTGAAGGCGTCTTCCGAGGCCGTCTTGATCTGGCAGTTGCCGGTACCGGCGCGGTCCGGACGATGCAGGAAGGCGTCCGGCGTCGCACCGATGCGTGTCTCCGGGTTGCGATAATAGGCCCGATCATTCTCGTAGGTGACGGTCCACTCCGGGAATCGCTTCCGGATCATGGCGACGACGACGGGCTCCATCAGGTTGCCGCGCTCCATCGCTTCGGTCTCTTCGTCGTCAGGCGAGAGACGGCCGGTCTTCTCCGCCCAAAGCTGATAGGGCGTCGTGTAGGGATGAGCGCCGAGGACGGCGGCCGCCACCGATGCGGTGACGTCCTTCGATCGGGCGGCGAGCCAGGCTTGGCGATCGGCGGGTCTGATGATTTGGATCGTCATGCCGCCCTGCCCGATCCGCGCTTGTTGCGCTGGCGCCATTCGCCGTCTGGCACGGCACGGCAGAGGTATGACCGGATGCTGGACTTCGGGACCCGCCGGCCGAGCGCGGCGAAAATCGCGTCGACGTCAGGATTGTCGCGATATGCGGCGAGCACCAGTTGGCGCTGCGTCATGATGCGAGTGAGGCCGATCTTGGCGACGTTCGTGGCGTCGAGCACCGCCGGCAGTCCCGCGCCGTGCAACATGTCGCGGACTTCGTGGTCGGTGAAGCGGCTGAACGGGCTAGTCATCACGCCCACCCTTGCAAATCGTCCGCGTCATCCAGAACGGCGTCGATCATCTTCTCATCGACGACAGTCTCGACGATCAGGCGAGCCAAGCGGTTCGGGTGCATGTTCCGTTTCGCGGCGTGCGGGCCGAGCCGATCGAGGATTTCGGTCGGGAACAGCACCGTCCGGCAGAGCTCTTCATGTGGCCGCGGCGCGCGCTTGGCACGGCCGGCGGAATGCTCAAGCGCCGAGACGGTGGTTGTCTTTATGCCGATGCGCGCCGCGATCTCCGACGTCGAGACACCCTGCCGGCGAAGCGCCAAGACGGCATCAGTCCGGCTTGGGTAGCCGAGGGTTTCTATCCGGACGCCCATCACGCCCACCCATCAAGGAAGTTCACGATAGCCGCGTAGACCTCGGCTCGTTCGGGCCGCTCGGTGTCGTAGCCTTCGACCTCCATCGCCATCTTGGCGGCGTCGAGCAGCTGTTCGACGACATCGGTCTGGAAAGGCCCAGTCAGGCCATCACCTTCACGGGCGAAGCGCAGGAGTTCGGCCAGCGCATCAGCGGCCTGGGATGCCGAGATGATCGCAAGCCCACGAACATCAGGCTTCCCGGCGCATACTGAACACAGATCGGGCTCGACCCAGTGGCATGGGACGCCATTCGTAACGCAGGCGTTGTTCTGGGTGCAGCCGCACTCGCGGCATGCCGGCGCTTCGATAAGGTCACCGATCATATCCTCGTCCTCTTTGGCTGATGCTCGTACCGAACCTCAAAGCCGGAGCGCACCGGAACCCGCCGCCAGTGGCCGAGCGTGACCGCCAAAGCGAGGATCGCGGCGGTGGCGGCGCCGAGGCTGAGGATGGCGATCACCGTCATGGTTTCGCCTCGTAGCGTTTGGCCGCGAGTTCGCATGCAGCCTTGTTGCCGCCGATGCAGTCGAGCGAGCGGCAGAGGTCGGTTGAGATCAAGGCCATGCCGACGAAGATGATAAATGCGCAGACGAGGTTCATTCTGCGGCCTCCGCAGGCTTGACCGCCTCACGGTACCCAAGCCGGACCTCGAAGGTCCGGACGAGCTCATTGATCTGCTCGCCGCGCTTCAGGCCGTTACGTCGCGCCCAGTTCATGACCTCGAAGGAATCGGCGGCGAGGTCGAGCAGTTGGGCGTCGGTCAGGCGCGGCATCACAGCACCATCCAGAGCGCAATGATGATCAGCGTTGCCGCGATCAGCGCGACCCACTTCACCGCTGGTGGTGGTGGCATCGGGCCGGCTGGACCGGGATCCATGTCCGGGAAATCGTGATGAAGGTAAGGAATCGCGAGCTCGTCATCGACGGCGTAGTCGAGTGGTGGCGCGTCGTTGACCAGCAGGCGCGGGTGAGGAGAACGGCGCCGTTCGACTTCCTCGACGTAGGTCGCCGATGAGATGACACCGCAATCCGCCCAAGCGCGAAGCATGCCGTCGGTGACGTCCTTGATGTCGGCCATCAGAAGCTCTCCTCGATCCGAGCGATCTGCGCTTTCAGGTCGTCACGGCGCCGACGGGCGCTGCCCATCTCGATGTCGCGGCGCTGGAAGTTGTCGATCATGTCGGCGCAGATGAGGTCGCGTTCGGCGAGGGAGAGCTCGCTGCGGAGGTCGTCGAGCGTGGGGACGAGGGATGGCGCGCCCATCTCAGCGCACCAGCAGATGCAACACGTACGCCGCGACGGTCAGCGTTGGCGGCAGCACGAAAAACACGATGAGGCACTTCGCGAACTCGGAAGCGTTTTCGGCGATGACGCGTACAACGGCTGGTCGTGGCATCGGGTTTCCTCTCACTTAGCGTGTTGAGGAAGTTAAGTACCACTGAACCTTAAGTCAAGCTGAAAAGTAAGTCCCACTGAAAATCACGCTTTGGCGCCAAGCCGGGCCTCGCGCGCGGAGCGCTAACCTATGAACGTAGGGCGCGAATCGAGGGGGTGCCGGAGCACCCCCGTCGACGACAGCATAAGCGGTGAAGATGCTTGGGATCTACGTTCTAACGAAGAGTGCAACCTTTAAACGTAGAGCTATATCGATGAAGGTTTATATCTGTCCTCCGCGTGTTCGCGCTGACGCGCTCACGCGTGCTAATACATGCCGAAGAGAGAATTATCTGCGCTTGCCCCGGCCGAGGATCTCAACTGCCGACACGATGTGCTCGACAACCAAGGCTCGATCAGCCTCGTTCAGCGCTGCGAGCATAGGGCGCAGCGCATCGGCGAGCTGGTCCGCGTGATCTCCCCTGGCCTTGCTCCAAAGCCAGTCGTTGATCTGGTTGTTCTTGCTTCGGTCGCCCCTGGCCGAATCGATGATGGCCATGAGTTCGGGCGAAATTCGTATCTTAAACTCGGAGAGCTTCGGCTTTGGCATGCCTCGACTTATGGCCGAAACGTTAAGCCCTCGAAATCGCCCCAAAAATGCAAAATGTGGGGCTAGTTTTCCCCGCTATTCACAGCGGTAATATTACACTTGGAGACATCCTGTTAACAGCAAGCAAATGGTTATATTCGTACATTAGTATCAAAATGGCACAGAGAAACTAGTAAAAGCGCCGTTGACAAAGGGGTAAGGAAATTGTTCCTATTCGTGGCATGGGCTCGGGACGTCAGAAATGATCCACTACATGTCGCTTGAAAAAACGCGAGGGGAGACCTCGCTAGAGAAGCTGCGCGCCATGGCCGCCAACGCATGGTCACTAGATCCCACAACCCGAATCGAGCGAGACGCCGCCTCGATCGCTACCGAGATGGCCAGGATTCACGGCGGGAAGTGGCGTGTTCAGGTCGATCATCTTGCCGGCCTTGTTCTGATCGTCCGGCATTAGCCTGCAAAAACCCCTGGATTGCGGACAACAGCACCGTCACATGGTCGGGCTGCAATCCTTCGATGCGGCTCAGCAATTCGCCGATCTTATCCATGCCGCGGATCGGAGCTGAAGCCGCCTGGTCGTCGGGCCCCCACAACAGCAGATCACCAGGCCGGCAATCCAGCGCCTTCGCGATGGCAACCAACGTCGAATCGGTGAAGCCCTGCTTGCCGTTCTCCAGCTGTGAAATCGATGAGGCGGTGAGACCGATCATCTCGGCGAGCGCCTCCTGGCTCAACCCGCGCCGCTTCCGCCACTCGCGGAAGAAGTAGGTGGGCTGGATTTCGTCAGACGCTTTTATTGCCATGCTGAAATTATCGCGCATCGACAATTTATGCTCCATTCGGTCCCACTGAAAAAATCAGCTTGACTTAATTTCAGTGGGACTTAAGTTGCCATCCATGGAAAAGCTTATTGCCTACCTGGATGAAGAGCGCGGCCGCCGCAACAAGTTGGCTGCCGCCCTTGGTATCGGCCCGGGTGCGATCTCGCAGTGGGAGAAGGTTCCCGCCGAGCGGATGGGCGATATCTCCCATTTTACCGGTATTCCTGTCGAAGATCTTCGACCCGACATCTTTGCGAAAGCTGTTCGCGAAACCGGCGATCACGCCGCCGATGCGGTCGAGCAAACCGCTGGAGAGACCGCCTGAGATGTCAGCCCAGCCCAAAGATCGCCGCCAGTCGCGCCAGAACGCTGGGCCGCAGAGCTTTGAGCAGATGCTCGGTCTCGATTGCCGCCTCGAGATGGGCGATCCGCTGCGTCAGCTGTTTGATGGCGATCTCCAGGTCCATTTTCCTGCTCCGATAAGCTTGCGGCTCCGTGCTTTCGCCGGAGCCGCCTTCGAATTCATTTCGCGCGTGTCCCTAACCCTGGCGCGCGATCGCCGGCACCCCGCCGGCTTGGTGGCCCTGTCTGTCCCGTTTGGCATGGGCCACCGCTTTTTTGGTTCCGTCCGGGCATTGCTGGCATCTCCGTGTTCCGTTGCTGGGAATGGAGATAGCAATGATCGGTTCTGGAAGCTCGGAACAGCCTTCCAAGGTCTCAGAATTATCAGAGACCGGTCGGCTCGGTGGTGGCCTCATGTCTAGCGTGGCCATCGCCCAATCACTCACCCGGGATCTGGGCGATATCCTCGCTCCGGGTGAGAAATGGAAGCGACAGATCAGCGCCGTGCATAGGGGGCTGACCTCGGATAAGTTTGAACACGCTCTCACCGGGCTCACATGGAGCCGGGTCAAGACGTGGTTCTACGGCGAGGCCAGGCGTGTAAACTACGAAGAGGTGGTGGCTCTCAGCGAGCTGAAGGCCATCGAGGAGGCTAGACGTGCAAGGCTCAAACTCGCCGCCACGGCGAACATTCTGGCAGCTCATCTTGCCGCGGAGGGTGCGCCGCTTGATAGCCACCAGATGCGTGCTCTGGGGAGACTCGCTGGCGCGATGGATCTATCCGGAAGCGGAGACGCCAGATGAGCGATCTCCCAGACTGGACCAAGATCCCTCGGGATGAACGCCGCAGGATCCTCACCGCACAGTGCGATGCGGGCCTGACGGCCCAGAAGATATCAGACCAATTCCAGAACTGCAGCCGGTCCGCCGTCATCGGCCTGGTCCATCGCCTGAAGCTGCAGCTCGGTGGCGGCCAACCACGCAAGGGAATCGCCAGGAAGGCCGGCGTCGAAGCCGCATCGAAGGCCCCGAAAAAGCCACCAGCGACCAAACGCGCCTCCAAGCTCGTCCAGGAGACCAGCTCATGGCGTGGCGCCAACAACCCACTATGGGCCGATTTCAAAGGCCGTGCCGAACAGCGCGCCGCCTCCCCGGGACTGCCAGCCCATCTTGTCACCGGCGAGGCTCGCCGGCCGATCTGTGATCTCGTCCCGGTCTCCCGGAACCTGAAGCTCGTCGAGCTTACCGAGCGCACTTGCAAGTGGCCAATCGGCGACCCCCAGGCCGAAGACTTTGGCTTCTGCGGGACCGACGCCGCAGGAACCGGACCCTACTGCCGGTACCACGCCCGCATCTCCTACCAGCCACCCACCACCCGTCAGCGCGCCGGCCTTCGGTCTGCGGAAAGGATTTCTTGATGACCAAAGTCCACGAAAGGCCGAATCGCGCGTCGCCGTCCGAGGCGGGTTCCTTCGTCGAGGAGTTCGACCGCCTCGAGCAAGAGCGCGAGGAGAAGCTCCGCGTTCTCGACGCCGAGTTCAAGGTGAAGAAGCGTGCGATCCAGAAATCGACCGACGCCGATCAGAAGGAAATCCTGTCCGACGCGAAAAAGCATGGCGTCAACAAGGGTGTCATTCGGGCGATCGTCGATGCGCAAAAGCTGAAGCGCAAGGCGGAAGCCATGATCGAGCGCGCCGACGGCAAGGTCGACGGCTTGGAAGACGATGACCGCGACTTCGCCACCGATATCCGGACCGCCCTCGGCAACAACTTCGCCAGCTTCGGCCTCGGCGCCGCTGCGGTGGAGCGCGAGGAAGGCGACGACGATCAGGACGAGGCGACTGCGGCCGTGGTCGCCGCCGTCAAGGGCTCAACCTCGCAAGAGGAATGGGACAAGGCCGGCGGTGCCGGCGCGTCTCACTGAATAATTCCCGCGCAAGCGGGATAGGGGCGGCGGTTTGAACGACGCCATGGATGCTGCTGGCAAAGCCGAGAAACGTCAACGTGCAGCGCCTGACCGGGCTTCGGCCTGGTCGCCCCGACCAAATGGAGTGACGGCTTGTAGGTAGCTGCCGACCAAACAACGACAGGCAACCTTCTGACCAGGGCGGGAAAGCAGCGCTCACCAATTCGCCCGAACGGGCCGAGGGTTTGGGATGACTGCTCCACGCATTCTCGCGATCGATGCCGCTCGTCGGATGGGCTGGGCCTACGGCGCCGCCGGTTCGCGGCCGATCTCCGGCTCGATCGAGTGTGCCACCGAAGGCGCCTCACGCGGCGCCATCTTCTCCGGCGCCGGTCGCTGGATCACCGGATTCATCTCCGCGAACCCGGTCGACGTCCTCGCCATCGAGGCGCCGCTGCCTGGCTCATTCGTCCAGGGTCACACCAACATCAGCACAGCCACCATCCTTCTCGGAATGCCAGCCGTTCTTGAGTTTATGGCCTACCAGCTCAAGGTTTACCGGCATGTCCGGATCAACCAGGCCTCCGTGAAGAAGCATTTCGTCGGCGGCCAAGGCGAGCAGAAGCCCGCCATCATGGCGAAATGCCGGGCGCTGGGCTGGATAGGCAAGGATGACGCCGATCAGTCCTTCGATCGCAGTGATGCGCTGGCGGTGTGGTCCTACGTCGAGTGCGATGTCGCGCCTGGCTACACGCAACCCGTCGACGACCTCTTCATCGCCTCGGAGCGCCGCAAGCGTGAAGCCGAAGAACTCAGCCGCCGATACGCCCCTTCCACCGTCCCCGATCGATTTTAGAGGAGTCAGCATGCGCAGTCGGTCACTCGATCAAATCGCTTCGACGAAGCTCGCTGCAGCCGCGAAGCGCGTCCGCCGCTTCGCCAAGCTGCCGCTTTCGGCCTTTCGCACCATCGTGCCGACGAATCACCCCGGCGCGGTGCTTGCGCGCGGCGAGGCTCGGCGGTTCGATCGGAAAGAGCGGAGCATAGCCTTCGATCACGAGAGCGCCGCTGGTGCAAAGCATCGCCACAGGGCGGCGCGCAAGGGTAGGCCGCGCACCCCGAAGAAGGCGCCGAAGACTAGGCCATACAACCCCATCGATCATGTCCACCCGCGCCACATGCGGCAGTTCGCGGAGCGTTCCTGATGTTACGTCCAGGCCAGCTCGTCGTCTGCGTCGATGCGACATGGTTCCCGCCGGAGCCGTCACCGCTAGCCCTGAACAAGGTCTACACGGTCGAGACGGTCGGCTTCGGGATCGGTGTCACCCCCGAAATGCGGATCGCGGCCGGCGACATGGTTGATCTCGTCGAGATCAAAAACCCCTGTGAACGGCAGAGTTGGGATCGCGGCCACACCGGGTTTTCGGCTGATCGGTTCAGACCGGTTGATCCGAAACGGCTCGACGTCTTCCGCCAACACCTCGCCCCGGTGCCGGCATGAGCGCCCGCCCACATAACAGCAGGTTTGCGCCACGGCACTCCCTCAGCTGGGCGCTGGCGATCGGCATGCTGGTGGCGTCGGTCGCGTTCATCATCTTCGTGATGTGCGGCGCCGCTTCCGCGCATGACGCGCTGCCAACGCAGTCGAAACCGCAGGGATGGTCGTATCCCTTCGCATGCTGCGCCAACTACGATTGCCGCGTCACCAAGACCGGCGAAGTCAAGGAAGGCCCAGACGGCTACCACACCCCGACCGGTGAGGTCGTCCCCTACGGCGACAAGCGCATCAAGGACAGCCCAGACGGCGAATTCCATTGGTGCGCGCATCAGGCTGGGCTGGATGCCGGCAAGACGATCTGCCTGTTCGCGCCAGGACGGGGGTCGTAATGGCCGCCGCTGCTCGCGCCGAGGAGCTGCTCTCCTACTTCACCGGTCTCGCCCCCGTCGGCGAGCCGGTCGTGGTGCGCCGCGTCGAAACCATGGCGGACCTCCAGCTCGATCACAACACCTATAGCCAATGCCTCAATCACCTCGTCGGCGGGAAATACGTTCGCCGCATCTCCACCCGTCTTCTCATCGTCCTCCGCCGGCCGGAGGAATTCGCATGAGCCGGCACGAGATCTTCGGCAACCACGGTCTCCGCGATCGCATCGAGATCCTTGAGGAGGAAAACCGGCAGCTCAAGGCGACGATCGCCGGGCTGACAGGGCGGAACGAAGCCCGTCTGGCGCGGAAGGCCTTCGATCTAACGGAGGCTGAAGCCAGCATCTTCATGATGCTGGTGACCTGTGGCGAAGCCCAGTACGGCCAGTTGCAGGCCTCGATCTACACTGACCGCCACCTCGTCGAGCTCCTCGATCCCGACTGGGCGATCCGCTCGCACATGAAGAGGATCCGCAGGAAGACGAGACCGCACGGCATCGACTTCGGAACGGTCTACGGGTTCGGCTACACCATGAACGAGACCTGCCGCGCCAAGGCGCGTGCCATCCTGGCGAGGGCGGCCTGATGCGCGTCGTCGTGTCCGCACCATCCCGAGAGATCGAGCGTGCCCTGCGCGCCGCCGCCGAGGACGCCGGCTTCGAATCCGCCGGCGAAACACTCCCACAGGATCTCTGCAGCGCGCTGTTCCGCGATCCCGATGCCATCGGAGTGATCCGGGCGGTGAACAGCGGCTTCGCCGCGGTGGCCTGCCGGGATTTCCGCAGGGCAGACGTCAAGAACGTCCTGTTTGTGCTGCTCGACGCCGACGAGTTCACCTCCCTCGCCGCTTCAACAATCCTGCGGTGCGGCGCCGATGACGTCCAACCCGCCCCGATCCATGCCGACGAATTCATCGCCAGGCTGAAGGCGCTGGTGCGGCGTGGCACCTACAACGATCATCTCTTCATCAAGATGCCGGGTTGCGTGTTCGATGCGGAGACCGGGAACGCCGAGAATGTGGCCCGGTCGCGGCATCTCACCGGGGCTGAGGCAAAGCTCCTAACAGCGCTCGCGCTCGAACCAGACAAGACGCTTTCAAAGACAAACCTCATGGACCGGATGTACGGCGGTATAGATGAGCCGGAACAGAAGATAATTGATGTTCTGGTCTGCAAACTGCGCCGCAAGCTGATCGAGATGAACGACGGCCTCGACGTGATCGAGACCGTGTGGGGCCGTGGGTACCAGTTTCGACCCGAGGGCTTCCCGCCGGTCTACCGCAATCGCGTGAGGTCGCCACGATGAGCAAGCCCATCGCCCGCTCAAAGCTCGTGCCCGGGACGACCATCCTGCTCGGCATGACCGGTTACAGCATGCCCGGCGAATGGTGGCTCGGCACGGTGATTTGGGTCGGTGGGGACGAGACCCTGGTCGAGACGTATCCACCATCTCAATGTGGAAAGGGCGAGAAGAGCCTTCAGCACATTTCCTGGGTTCGCGCGATCGGCACCATCCCCGAACTCGTCGAGATCCAGCGCCGTTGCCATGAAGAGCTGAAGCCGCTCACCGATGCGGTGAAGACCGCCGAGGAGGCGCTGCGCGCCGCCCGTGACGCCGTTTATGCACGGCTCGATGAGATCGCCGCCGCCGAACCGATGCGTGAAGCCGGAGGTGGGATATGACCTGCACCGACTGCATCGTCTGTGGCGGCCGCCGCACCCTCAACGAACACGACATTCCGTCGTGCGAGGCGTGCGAGCCGCTGTTCGAAGCGCACCCCGTTTCCATGCGGACGGATGGCGGCTGCGCAACGGCGGTATGTCGGTGCGGCTGGTCGACGTCACATCCCTGGACGCCTCAAGGGCGATGGGATCGAGAAGCCGCCGTCACGGCGCATTACCGGTCGGTTCGGCAGGTGCCGGCATGACACGCACAATCAGAGACATCCTAGCCGAAGGCATGCGCCGTGAGCGCCTCGGATTGATCCGGCCGCTTTGGCATGACTGGGATGAAGACGGCCGGGAGGAGGTCCGTCGCCGCGCCGACCACCTCATGCGCATCCTGTCCGACGCCGGCGTGCAGCTGGTGCAGACCGGGGAACCCGCGCCCGCCGCCACACCGACAGGCCCCACCATCGTCGCCAACCAGGTCTACGGTGCGCCCGACACTATGCGCGAGATCCGCGTTGAGGAACGTGGCTTCTCGATCGTCGCCGTCAAGGGTGCTGAGACCACAGTCGAGCAGACCTTCACGCTCAATGACGCGATGGTGAACGCCGGCCTCGTCCTCGCCGGTGATCCCGCCGCGAAGTCAATCAAGGATCTCGGCAAGCAGCTCGCCGCGACGGCAGAAATTTACCGCCTCAACGCCGCTGGGTCAGGTGGCGGCAAATGACGGGCCCGCTCTCCACCGCCAGCCGGCAACTCGAGGAACTCGTCGACAGCACGTCCGACTGGGCCGTCGAGCTGCTGCGCCGCACCGCCGAAGACCTCGCCGGCGCGCTCGATCACGCCTCCATGCGGGACGTCGAAGGTGCCACGGAATGGCGAGACCTCAATTCCAACCGGAGATTTCAATCATGAAAAACCGACTGACCGACCTCAACGACCACCTCTTCATGCAGATGGAGCGCCTCGCCAATGAGGAGCTGACACCTGAACAGATCGCCAGCGAGGTGGAGCGGACCGACGCCATGGTCCATGTCGCCGATCGGATCGTCGAAAACGCCAAGCTCAACCTGCAGGCCTGCGAGCTCGTCGCCAAGCATGGGGATCGCTTCATGAAGCACCTGCCGATGATCGCGCCTCCCGCAAACGAGGCCGCCGGCAAGTGAAGGGTCGCCAAATCCGATACAGCGACGAGGAGCTTTCCTTCCTGGAATGGCGGCAGGCAATGAGCCGTCGCGAGCTTCACGCCGCTTTTGTGGAGCGGTTCGGTCGCACCGACGTCACGCTCGACCTGATCAAGGCGCTGTGCTCTCGCAAAGGCTGGTCGACCGGCCGGGATGGTTGCTTCGAGAAGGGCCAAGTTCCGTTCAACAAAGGAAAGCCTCATCCCGCCCGCGGCAGGGCAGCTGAGACGCAGTTCAAAAAGGGCAGCATGACCGGTGCCGCCGCCGCCAAATATAAACCGATCGGGACCGAGCGCTTCAACAAAGATGGCTATCTTGAGCGCAAGATCCATGACGGCATGCCGCTGCAGTCGCGTTGGCGCCTTGTGCACATCATCCGCTGGGAAGAATTGAACGGCCCACTCGCTGCGGGCTCCGCTCTCAAATGTCTGGACGGCGATCGTCGCAACACGGAGCCATCGAATTGGCGGCCGGTACCCCGAGCATTGCTCGCCCGCCTCGCTGGACGGTACGGCCGCAACTACGATGGCGCACCAGCTGCGCTCAAGCCGACGATACTGGCGATCGCCGAACTGGAACATGCCGCCCGGGAGCGCGCGTCATGAGGCGGGGGCCGATCAGCTATAGCGCTGCCGAGATGTCATGGCTTGAAGCCAACCGCATGCTGGTGATCGGCGACTACTATCGCGCCTTTCAGGCTGAGTTCGGCCGCCTGGACGTCCTGCAAATTCACCTCCACGGCCTCCGCAAGCGGCTGGGCTGGAAGGTCGGTCCGACAAAAGGGCGTACCAAGGGCCGCCGCCTGAAATACACCGAGGCTGAGATCGCATGGCTTCGCGACAACTCCACGATGGAGATCAACGCGTGGTGCACAGCATTCCGCAAGCAGTTCGGCCGGGACGACACCACGGCTGCCAAGCTGCACAGCCTGCGCAAGCGTGAAGGTTGGAAAACAGGCAGGACGGGCCAGTTCGACAAAGGTGCGGCACCATGGAGCAAGGGCAAGAAGCTGCCCTTCAACGCGAACTCCGCCAAGACCCAGTTCAAGAAGGGGCAGATACCGCACACCTATCGCGGCGCGGGGCATGAGCGGGTCGACCGCCACGGCTACGTCTGGGTCGTCATCGATCAGCCCAATCCGTGGACTGGTGCTTCGACGTGGAGCGTTCACAAGCACCGCTACCTCTGGGAGCAGGCCAACGGCCCCGTTCCCGAAGGCATGGTTCTGAAGTGTCTCGGCGACAAGCTGAACACCGACCCGTCGAATTGGGAGCTGGTACCTATCGGCCTGCTGCCGCGCCTTAACGGGAAATCCAACCGCAACTATGACCGCGCCCCGGCTGAATTGAAGCCGACCATCATGGCCGTCGCCAAGCTTGAGCACGCTGTCGCGGCTCGCCGCAAACCCTCCACCGAAAGGACACCGACATGACCTTGCAGACAAGAACGGTCGCGCTCGCCGACCTGGAACTCGACGACGATATCAACGCGCGCCGTCACCGCACCGACGAGGGCGTCGACGAATTGAAGGCCTCGATTCAATCCCATGGGCTCGCTCAATCCATCCGCGTCAGGCCGGCTGAGAGAGATGGCCGGTTCCGCATCGTGGCGGGCAGCCGGCGCTATCGGGTGCTCTGCGAGCTGGCGACGAGCGGTGGCAGCGTTGCTGGTGTCACCGTCACCGACGAATTCCCGGTCCCCTGCATCATCGGTTATGAAGACGACGATCAGACCGCCCGCGAACTCAGCCAGGCCGAAAACCTGATCCGCCTCCCCCAACACGAGGCCGACACCTATGAGACCTTCAGGGAACTCGCCGATCGCGGGCTTGATGAGAGCCAGATCGCGGCGCGCTTCGGGATCGAGCCGAAGCGCGTGAAGCGAATGCTGGCGCTGGGCAGGCTGTCGCCGGTTCTGCTTGATGCCTGGCGAGCCGGTTCTCTCGATGAGCGCGGAAGCGGCGCCAATATCGTTCGCGCCTTCACGCTGGCGCCCTCGATCGAGGAGCAGGAGCGTGTATTCAACAAGCTGGTGAAGGATCGCAATCTTCACGCTGGCGCCGTCCTGGCAGCATTCGGCGGCAACGATCACGACGCCGCCAGAAACATCAAGATCGCCGGTCTCGACGCCTATCGGGCCGCCGGCGGTGAGGTCACGCAGGATCTCTTCGGCGACAACCACATCATCGCCGACAAGGCGCTGGCGAAGCGTGTCGCCGACGAAAAGATCGCTGCCACGATCGCCGGACTGAAGGCTGAAGGCTGGTCTTGGGTCGGCATGGGTGCGGACCTCGGCTATTACTGGGAGCAAGGCTGGAAACGCGAGAAGGCCGGCGACGGCAAGGCGACCGCCGACGAGAAAAAACTGATCAAGAAGCTGGAGAAGGCGGGGGCCAAAGAGGCCGCTGCCCTCGCCGCGCTGCAAGCCACGATCGCAGGCCGGCAGTGGACACCGGATCAGCTCGGCAAGGCCGGCGCGGTCGTGAAGATCGGGCACAACGGCGAAGTGGACTTGGTGCGCGGCGTCTTGAAGCCGCAAGCTGAGAAGAAGGCAGCCGCGACGAAAGCGGATGGCTCGAAGGAGAAGTCGGCGCCTAAGATATCTGACGCCCTGCACCAGCGCCTCAGCGTGCAGGCCACGATGGCGACACGGCAGGCACTGAGAGAGGAACCCAGGCTCGGTCTCGTCTTCCTGCTGGCCGGCCATCTCGCCAGCCGGTCGGCGTCACCGATCAAGGCTTACCACGAGGGGATGGGCTGGCGAGCAAGCAATGCGCGGGAGGATTTCTCCGCTGCTGCGGCAAACCTCACCGCGATGTCGGATACCGACCTGTTCCGTGTCGCCGCCGGTATCGCCGGTCTTTCCGTCGATCTTCATACGCCCGAGGCTCGCACCCAGATCTTCGGCGGGCAACGGCATTGCCTCGCCGCTGCAATCGATCCCGTGCAGATGACCGGTGCGCTCCTGGAGGCCTTCGACGCCCCGGACTACTTTGGCGGCGCGTCGAAGCCATTCGTCGTCCAGGCGATCCGCGAGGCCCTCAACGAGGATGAGGCTCGCAAGGCCGACAAGATGAAGAAGGCGGAGCTCACCGCCTTCGCGCTCGCCAATGTGCCTAAGACTGGCTGGCTGCCACCGGAGCTGCGCGCGCCAACTTACTCAGGGCCAGGTGCGATCCCCCTCCTGGCCGCGGCGCCACCAACGGAGCCTGACGACGCCGACCTCGTCGACGAGGAAGAAGACGAGATGGAGGACGCCTGATTTCATGGCCTATGGAGTCGACTTCCCACAAAGCAACCAGTTCCTCGGCCCTCCACCAGGGGCCGAGAACGTCTCTGGGCTTCGGACGTTCACCAACGGGCATTGCTCGGTTTCCTGCTGGCAGCTGAGCGATGAGGAGATCGACGAGATCGTCAGCACCCGCCGTGTCTTCATCAGCGTGCTTTCCGGCAAGACGCAGCCGCCGGTCTTCGTAGGCTCGGAAACCGTTATGCGCGGCTTCCTCGTCGACTACGGCGGGACGTGGAAGGTGACGCGGTAATGGCAATCCGAATCCGCACCGTCGACGGCACCCGCGTGGCTCTATGCGCCGCCGAAACCGATCCCCTGCTCGGTGATGTCTATCTGGACGACGCCGATCACTATGCTCTTGCCGCGAGGTTTGCGCTGGACTGGCGAGACCCGCCGCACTGGGGCACCGAATACCCCGTCGAGTGGGCAGCCATGGCAACGCAGAAGCTTCGCGATGCCGAGGAAGAGCTGGTCCGCTGGCTTGATGCAGCGCCGAATGCGGAGGCATCCGCATGAACGAGGTCAACGCCCGCGCCCGTCAGACCCCGATCGGCTGGGTTGGCGAACTCCGCAAGGTGCATCGCGCCGATTACGAACTCGTCGCTGAAAACGGTATCCCGATCACCTTCGCGACCGAGCATGAAGCCGAGATCGCGGCGTGGCGCGCGCTGCGCAGCCATCTGCAAGGCCAGATCGTGGGCAGTGGCGATAAGGCGGCGGCTGGGCTCACTGAGGCCGAGGCGAAGTTCGGCAAGCTCCTGCGTGGCGGCGGCAAGACCGTTGCGGTGGAGCGCCGATGACGGGTGTGAAATCTCTCCTGACCGACATCGATGTTTGCAAAGCCGTGCGCGCAGGAAACCGTGTCGCGAACTATCGTGCGCTGTTCCTGGCAGAGGAACGCGGTTTGATCGACCTTGCGCCGACGTTGACACTCAAAGGCATCGCGCTTCTCGACGGCATCGAGCCGACAGCGGCCAGCGGTTGGCATATGGGAGGTGCCACTCCAGCCGGCGATTGGAAGGCGGCGCGACGCGCTCGTCGAGAGAGGTCGCAAGCCTAGCATGTCAGGGTTCGATTTCGGAGCATTGATGCCAGAGGTCGCCAGCATGTTGCTGGGCGCCCCTAACCCGCACCACAGTAAGGGCAACGACCACCGCTACGGCACCAACGGGTCGCTGTCGGTCGACCTTGAGAAGAACACCGCCTTCGACCACGAGAACAGCGAGGGCGGCGGCGTCCTCTGGCTAGTCGCCAAGCTGACGGGCTGCGGCGACGACGGCGCCGTCGACTGGCTGAAGGCCAACGGGTTCGACATCCCCGATAACCGTGGCGCCGCGGCGGGCTCCAACCAGAACGCGGGCCCCGGCAAGAAAGAGATCGTCGCCGCTTACGACTACACCGACGCCGAAGGCGGCCTCGTCTTCCAGGTCGTCCGGATGCAGTACAAGCAGCCCGATGGGACCTGGCGCCTCAACAAGCACGGCAAGATCGATAAGACCTTCGCGCAGCGCCGCCGCTTCGCCGAGGAGAAGGACGTCTGGATCAACGGGCTCCTCGACCAGGAATACATGCGGAAAGGCCCCGGTCATAACTGGACCCGGTACGATTCGAAGACCTTCGACAAATGGGGGATGAAGGAACGCCGCGAGTTCGACGGCATCGAAAAGTTGCCGCTGTACCGCTGGCCAGAGGTCTCTGAGGCCATCGCCATGGGTCAGGCGATCTACCTCGTCGAAGGTGAAAAGAAGGCTGACGCCCTCTGGGCCGCCGGGATCGCGGCGACCTGCAATGCCGGCGGTGCGAAAAAATGGACGCCCTACCACGCCGAGCTGCTCGCGGGCGCCCACATCATCCAGATCCCGGACAACGACGACGCCGGCAGGATGCACATGCAGATCGTCGGATCCCGCATGAAGGGAGTCGCGGCATCGGTCATGATGCTCGATATCCGCAAGTTCTGGGCTGAGGTCCCCGAGAAGGGCGATATCTGGGATTGGGTGCAGGCGGGTGGCGATGCCACCGATCTCTTCGATATCGTTGATACGCACGCCCGACCATGGACGAAGGAACCGCCGAAGTCGCGGTTCGGGGCGGTCACATGGGATCGCCTCGACGAACCCGGGATGGAGCACGAATACCTCATCGAGGACATCCTGACCCGGCACGAGGTCGCCATCATCTACGGCGAATCCGGTTCGGGGAAAAGCTTTGAGGCCATCGACATGGCGATGGCGGTCGGCCGCGGCGTCCCCTTCAACGGCAAGGATGTCCGTAGAGGCGGCGTCATCTACCAGGCCGGCGAAGGTGGTATCGGGGTGAAACAGCGCCTCCGCGCCTACCGGCAGACCCACATGGAGCATGGGGAGCGCGTCGACTTCGTCTTGCTGCCCGCTCGTATCGATCTTTTCGCGAGACCCGGGGAGCAGGATGTGGAGACGTCACGCGGCACCGATGCCCTGATCGCCGAGATCAAGGCGTGGTCGGAGACCTTTACCGCTCCGCTCGAGCTGGTCGTCATCGACACGCTGGCGACAGCGACGCCAGGCGCCAACGAGAACGCCTCCACTGACATGTCGGTCGTACTCACCAACCTGGAGCGGATCCGTGACGAATGCCGGTGCACCGTGATGATGGTCCACCACAAGCCCCGCAACGGCAACAATCCGCGCGGCCACTCCTCGCTGTTCGCCAACGTCGACAACGCTATCGAGCTGGAGATCACGCAACGCCTTGATGTCGCCTATCGCGGCGACGGCACGCAGCTGGTCCGCCAGATCCACCGCGCCACGATCCAGAAGAACAAGGACGGTGAACGTGGTCACGGTTGGGACTTCATCCTGAAACAGGTTGTCCTTGGCACCCGGCCAAACGGGAAGCCGATGACGTCCGTGGTCTGTGCACCACCAGGTGGGCAAGGTCCAGAGGTCACCGACGACAAGCGTCTCAGCGATCAGCAGGCTATCGCGATGCAAGCGCTCGTCAACGCGCTGGAGCGGCATGGTGAGAGCCCGCCGGCTATGCTGAAACTGCCGAGGTCGATCACCACGATCGTGCGCATGGGCCACTGGCGCCAGGAGTATGCCGCGCTATCGATGGTCATGGATGAGGACGACGACCCAAAGAAGAAGCAGGAGAGGGTCAAGAAAGCGCTCCAACGCGCCGGCGAACGGTTCTTCGGGGCAAAGTGGATTGGGCGTGCCGAACCCTACGTCTGGCTCACCGGGAGACCGGTTCCTGGGTTCAAGCGCTCCACCGATTCCGAGTATGGGCCGTCGACCCCGGAGGCCATGAGTGCGGGTGTCGCCGACATGGCTGACGGAGACATCCAGTTATGACTCCGTACACGCCAGAGCAGGTGAGCACGATCGACAAGCTGATCCGAGCCAACGGCATTGGTGTCGTCTATATCGTCGCTCACGATCCAGCAGGTCCCGTGAAGATCGGGAAGTCGACCTTCCTGTCGGTAAGGCTCGACGGGTTGCAGACTGGTAATCCGTCGCAGCTCTACGTGTTCGCCGCTTTCTTGGCATCGCACGGTCAGATCCGGCTCATGGAAGCGAGAACCCATGCCGCACTTCAGGGCGCACGGCTGCGCGGGGAGTGGTTTGCCATGCCCGTCGACGAAGCGAAACAAGCGTGTCGTGCTGCGATCAAGCGATACAGGCCAACGGCCTTCAAAGCCCCTGACGTGCAAATTGAGGGACGGAGCGGGACAAGTACCCAAAAAACGAAGAAACCCACCAATCGCTCGGCTTTCAGAGCCCACTACAAGAAGCTTGTCAAAGAAATGTCCCTCCGCGTCCCGCAATGTCCCTCCAAGGCGTCCCGCAACAAATGGGCGCTTCCGAAATGACAGCACCCCGCATCGAAGCCATCAGTTTCGGCACGTATTACTGCGCCGCCTACCGATGTGATGGTGCACCAGACATTCTCCTGGATGGCGCCGATGGGCGACCGGAGCGGTTCACCTCCGCAACCGCCGCCATCAAGGCGGCCGAGCTCGCCTTGCATTTCAAGCCAGCGATACCCGCAGACGAGGACATCCTCGGCGCCAGGCAGTTCCATGAGATCCGCGCCGCCGCCGAAGCTGCGCTTCAGATAGAGGCGCTCGGTGGTGTCGTCGTCGACGGTCGCGTCGTCCCGGTGGAGGTGCGCCGGCGATGAAGCACCGTTGCGATGTCTGGCGCGTCGCCGAGCAATGCGGGGTTCGCCTCGTCGATCCCGACGCCCACGCCTGGCGCCAACGCCGGCCGAGGGAGTGCTTCGCGAAAAAGACACTGAAGAAGATCGGCCAACGGCATGGCGAAGCGCACCTCGCACTGACACTCCGCCTCATCGTGGAAACCTGCGGCAACGCGGCGGAACTCTATTCTGAGACCATCCAAGCGGTCTCCACACTGGTGGCGAACCCCTCGATCGAGGCCAGAGGCGGTGCCCTGTTCGAGCAGTTCGACCGGATCAGCCTCGCCGAGATCCGGCATCAAGCCAAGGTCCTCGACGTCGGGTTGCCGCTGGCGCACGTCATGCGGGTGCTGCTGGCGGTCAGGCTGGCCGATGGTATAGTCGATGACGGCAGGAGGGCGGCGGCGTGACAGCATGGACGGCAAAAGCTGTCGAATATCGCGTCCTCGAGGCAGCGGAAACGCTTATGCTGACGCCGAACGTCGGTGGTGGTTCCGGCGGTTCCGCATGGCCGGAATACATCCCGCATTACCCTCGCGCCATGAAGATCAGGATCCGCCCCTCGCCCGGCGCGCTGACCCGAATGCTGGCGACCTGGGCATGGATAAACGCGTTGCAATCCGAGTCGGATCGGCGTCTCCTTTACGCTTGGGCCTGGACGAAGACCCGCAAGGGTCGCTTCCTCGACGATTTCGCCTCCCGGGAAGGTGTCAAAACCCGGACGCTGCGCTACACGATAACCCGTATCTGCCAAGACATTGCGGATCAGCTGGAGCAAGCCAAAGTTCCCTGCTTCGATCAAGCCGTTGACGACGTTGCCGAAATCGAGCCAGAACCGCCATCACAAACGGTATCCTCCGAGAGGTCCGCCACATCACCAACCGATGGTATCCGGGGCTTTATTGAGCCAGGCGCCCGCCCTAGGTACCCGACACGGGAAGAGATCGCCGCCTTGGTGAAGCGCCTCGAAAAGGCGAACAAGCTGAGGCGCCGCGCGAAGGCAAAGGCGACCGTCTAAAACCGCCGCATAGGGTTGCCATCGCCCTGGTCGGGGCGAAACTTCGCCGGGTCTTTTTTCATCTCGGCCCAGATGTGGTCGGGGATAACGTGCGGCCAGCTTATCGCAGCGTGCTGACCACTCTGCTCCAGCACCAAGCCTTTTGTTATCAGACTGACAAAGCGCCCTTCCGCAAACGGATAGGGAAATGCCTGCATGTTTGACGTGAAAAGGAAGGACATCAGCCGGTGCTCATTCGCGGGTAAGTTGTTGAGCCACTCGACCTGGGTCTTGCGATGAATGCGGGTACGGTTCCACCTCGCGCACCAAGTAGCCAGACCGCCTACGGCCTGTAGCAGCGACACGAGGCAGCTGCCCGCAGCGAAAGCTGCGACGACAAAGAGAGCCGTGAGCGTCCACGCCGGTATGCCTGTGGCGTAGCTCAAGCCCTGTGAGTTCGCGGTAAGGACGACTGCCGACCCGATTAGCGCAGTGAGGGCCACAGGCCAGGCAACGGCCAGGGCTTCCATGAAGTCTTTCAGACTCGGCATCGCTATCCCCCTTGGAAGGCGAATCATAGGGCAGGACGTGCTTCTCGCAAAGCGGGTCAAGCGAATTCGCATTCCAGTTGCGGGACCAATGGCGGGACCGGGCGGGACACCTCGCCCAGCGCATCGCCATTCCGTGATGTCCCCGAGGGACAGCGCTCACATTTCTGAAAACGTGATTTGCGGTGACGGCGCGAAATAGTGCTTCCTTTCGCGGCTCCCCTCCTCGCGTAGACGCCAAGTTCTGATGAGTACTGCCATACGGCGAGCGCCTCAGGCGCGATGACGCCATCGTAGAGCTCTCTACGTTCTCAAGGTCAGCACTACATCAAGAACCGTAGAAGAGAAGAGCGCTCGCTGTCGCGAGCTCCACGTCGGTCGGGGGACAGGGACGTCATCAAGGTCAGCGTGTAATGGCGAAGCAGATAGGCGTGCAGGTCAGGCAGGTCGACATGCGCACCGCCAGAGCTATCACCAAGACAGCGGATGCCGAGCTGCTCACCCCTCAGCATAGGGCATGGCGCAACCAGGTCCTGCAACGTGCTGGTCAGAGATGCGAGGCCATCGATGATGGTCGACGCTGCATCATCATCGCACCATCGCGCCTCTTCGCTGACCACATCGTCGAGCGTAAGGATGGCGGTGCACCTCTCGATGTCGCCAATGGACAATGCCTCTGTGGTCGACACCACACCCTCAAGACCGCCGCCGCTCGAGCCGAACGGATGGCGCGTCACTACTGAATGGGCGGGGGGGGGGGTCGGATCTCTGGGGCCTTCCGGGGGTCCAACCGCTCGGGGCTCATGTTCACGAAATTTTTTCTCCCACCACCGAAATCCGGCTGATTTGCCGAAAGTGACCGAAAAACAGCATGGCAAAACGAGGACGGCCAACATGGAAGCCAACGGCGACCATCAGGCGCACCGTTGAGGAGATGCGGTCCTGCGGGGAGAGCGAGGCCACCATTGCGCGCTCGCTCGGCATCGATGCCGATACGCTCCGCAAACACTGCGCCGATGAACTCGACAACGGCTTCTCGCACCGTCGCCGCGAGGTAATCGGGCTGCTTTATAAGAGCGCGCGCACCGGAAATGTCACCGCGCAGAAGCGCCTCGAGGAGATGACGCGCCTCGCCGGTGCGGCCGAGGAGTTCGACGCCAGGCAGAAAGACGCCGGCGCTGGCACGGCACCGCAGCCGCCCGCTGCTCGGTCTGTGAAGCGCGGCAAAAAGGAAGTTCAGCGCGACGAAGCGTTCTCGGCTGGCGCAAACTCGGAATGGGGTGAGGATCTCGCGCCAATCCCGGGGACGAAACCGAACTGATGGAGTGGTCAACAGCGCGCCCCGACTGGGAGGCGCGCATCGTCGCTGGCGAGAGCCTGTTGCCTGATGGCCTACCGATCAATCGCGCGCGCGCCGAGAAGGCGCTCCGGATCTTCAAGCGTCTTAAGGTCGTTGACATCCCGGGCAAGCCGACCTTGGGGGAATGCTCTCCGGAGTGGATCTTCGATCTGGTCTGGGCGGTATTCGGTTGCTTCGATCCTGTGGCGAGACGCCAGCTCATCCGCGAAATCTTCGTCCTGATCTCGAAGAAGAACGGGAAATCGACCATCGCCGCCGGCATTATGATGACCGCGCTGATCCTGAACGAGCGCGCGATGGGCGAATACCTCATCCTGGCGCCGACCAAGGATGTCGCCGACAACAGCTTTGAGCCCGCCCATGGGATGGTGACCGAAGACAACGCGCTCTACAAACGCTTCAAATCCTCGACCACGACGCGGGAAATTTTCAACCGGCTCGATGAGTCCGTGCTTGCGGTGAAATCGGCAGATGCCGATGTCGTCGGCGGTCAGAAGGCGACCGTCGTCTTCATCGATGAGCTCTGGCTGTTCGGCAAGAAGGCGTCGGCAGCCAACATCTTGTCCGAAGCGACAGGCTCGCAGGCATCCCGCAACGAAGGCTTCGTCATCTACGCGACGACGCAGAGTGATGAGCCGCCGACGGGCGTCTTCCTGGAGAAGCTTCGATATTTCCGCGCTATCCGCAACGGCACGATCGATGACCCCACCTCGCTGGCGCTGATCTACGAATATCCGGACGAGATGGCGAAGGCGCAGCCCTGGCGCGATCGGAAGACCTGGTACATCCCGAACCCGAGCCTTGGAAAATCCGTCGACGAACTGTGGCTGTCGACAAAGCTAAAGCAGGCTGAGATTGCGGGCGCCTCGACACTCAGCTTGTTTGTGGCGAAGCACTTCAACATTGAATCCGGCCTCGGTCTGAAGTCGGGAAGCTGGGCAGGCGCCGAGTTCTGGCTCGGCAATGTGAAGACAGGCGCATCGAACGTCGACCGCACGCTCACCCTTCAGGAGGTCATCCGGCGATCCGAGGTCATAACGATTGGGATCGACGGTGGAGGCCTCGACGACTTGCTCGGGCTCGCCGTGCTCGGCCGCGAAATCGGGACTGGAAAACTGCTCCTCTGGACCCACGCGTGGGCTCATGAGATCGTAAAGCAGCGCCGCACGGAGATCGCGTCGAAGCTCGACGAGCTCGCCGGCCTGCATGAGCTCACCTTCGTTCAGCTTCCTGGCGACGATGTCTATCAGCTCGCTGACAACGTCTTAGAGGTCCACGCCTCAGGAAAGCTGGCCGACGAAAACGCTATCGGCGTCGATTCCTTTGGTGTTGCCGCGATCACGAAAGCGTTGACCAGCCCGCATCCAGAAACTGGAGACGACAGTCCGATAGAAAAGGATCGCATCATCGGCATCCCGCAGGGCTGGAAGCTGAATGGCGCCATCAAGGACACCGAGAGAGACCTCGCCGGTGGTGTCATCATTCACAACGGCAGCGCTCTGATGAGTTTCGCCGTCGGCAACGCCAAAACGGTCCAGCACGGCAACGCGGTCTCGATCGACAAGCAGGTCTCTGGCTCGGCCAAGATCGACCCACTTATGGCTGTCCTGCATGCAAAGGTCCTGATGGGTCTTAACCCTCAGGCTGGCAGGTCGATTTACGAAGAACGCGGATTGAGGATCGCCTGATATGCCGAAAAACGAAGATCCTACGTCCGGCATCAAGGTCGATCGGCAGACCGTGCGCGAGATCGTCGGCGTCTGCGGCGCGGCGCTGGCCGGGTATGGGGCATGGCTGCACTACGCGCCGGCCGGCTTCATGGTTGCCGGCAGCATCCTTGTCGGCTTGGCTGTGATTGGCACCTTGCGCGGCGGTAATTGAGCATGGGTCTGTTTTCGGCGGTGCTCGGGGGCGTTCGGGCTTCGGGTGAAGCCTCGACTTTGGCTCCGGACGATGACCGCTGGTATGACGGCGCAATCTCCAGCATGAGCAACGCCGGTCGCCGCGTCACGCCGGACGGCGCGATGCGCGTCTCCGCGGCCTATGCCTGCATCGGGCTGCTTTCTAAGACGGTCGCAACCTTGCCTCTCCGGATGTACCGAAAGGATCCGAAAACTGGCAAAACCTTTGAGGCGCCCGATCATCCTCTGAATGATCTCTTGGAACACCAGCCGAACTCGTGGCAGTCCGCCTGGGATTTCAAGGCGATGATGATGATGCATCTCGCCCTTCGCGGGAACGCGTATGCCGAGATTATGTCGGGCCCGCGGGGCTTCGCCGACAAGCTCGAGCCTATCCACCCCGATCGCGTTATTGTTGATCGGCTTCCTGACCAGACCATCCGCTACACGATCGCGGATCCAGTGCTTGGGACCCGTCGTCTGCTGCAGGATGAGGTGTTTCATCTTCGCAGCCATATCGCGCCTGGCGGCCTGGTTGGCATCAGCCCGGTCACCTACGCACGGGAGACCATCGGCCTCGCACTCGCCGCGGAAGAGCATGGCGCTCGGATGTTTTCGAATGGTGCGCGCCCATCCGGCGTTGTCACGCTCGAAAAGACGATGAGTGACCCCGCCTTCGCTCGCTTCAAGGCTCAATGGAACGCCGGTTATGGCGGCATCCACAACGTCATGAAGACGCCGATCCTGGAGCAAGGCGCCAAGTTCGAGTCGATCAGCCTGGATGCCGAAGAAGCTCAGTTCATTCAGACGCGCGAATTCCAGATCGAGGAGATCGCGCGGTGGTTCGATGTCCCGCTCGTCCTGCTTCACCACATGACCAAGACGAGCTCGTGGGGCACCGGCGTCGAAGCCATCATGCTTGCTTTCGTTCGCAATAATCTCATGCCGTGGCTGGGATGCTGGACGGGCGCCATCCGGCGCGACTTGATCCTGGCCCCGAACATCTACGAGGCCCAGTTCGACGTCGAGCCGCTGATCAAGGGCGATTCTCGTGCCTTGGCCGATTTCTATTCGAGAACTGTCCTCAACGGCATCATTACCCGCAATGAGGCTCGCGCCGCACTCGGCTACAACCCGCTTGATGGTCTCGATGAGCCGTTGGTTCCGACTAACACCACCACTTCGAACGACGTGCCCAGGAACGACGGGCAGCCGCCAAATGGCTCCGCGCTACTTGGCCACAACGGCGGTCCCGCAATCGACGACACCACGGAGCAAGCCGATGACCACTAGGTTCCCGCACCTTCGTGCCGCGGTCCTGCAGCATCCTTGGGCGATCATGCCGGACCGCCTCGAGGCAATCGCGGAAGTGATCGAACGCCGCGTCGAAGGCGTCAGGCTTTCAGCCGACGAGATCGCTGGCATCAAGGGGAACCGTGAACCAAACGGCGTTGTCGCACTCGTCGATTCCGACGCCTTGCAGCCGGCGACTGCTGATGCGCGCGCAGAAAGCGGCGGCGCCGGCGGCCCATCGGTGATCGCAGTGATCTCTGTGTTCGGCATCATCGCCCAGCATGCACGCCAGGTCGACGACATCAGCGGCCCGGGCGGGACTTCAACAGAGCGGGTCCTTTCGAGCTTCAGATCCGCGATGAACGATCCGACAGTTAAGGCGATCGTGCTCAACATCGACAGTCCTGGCGGCAACGTGAATGGTGTCCAGGTCCTCGCCGACGAGATCTTCAATTCCCGCGGCCAGAAGCCTGTTGTCGCACAGGTCAACAGCTTGGCGGCCTCCGCTGCCTACTGGATCGCCTGCGCTTGCGACGAGATCGTCGTCACCCCAGGCGGTCAAGTCGGCTCGATCGGCGTCTACTCGCTACACCGCGACGTCTCGAAGGCCGCCGAGATGGAAGGATTCAAATTCACCTTCATCTCCGCTGGCAAATACAAGGTCGAAGGCAACCAGTTCGAGCCGCTCAACGACGAGTCTTCGAAGGCGATCCAAGACCAGATCGACGCCTACTACTCCGATTTTACGACTGCAGTCGCTCGTGGCCGCGGTGTCGAACTCGCCGAGGTCGTGGGTGGTTTTGGCCAAGGCCGCACCGAGAAGGACAAGAAGGCGGTGAAGGCTGGAATGGCTGACCGCGTCGCCACGATGGACGACACCCTTCGCAAGTTGGCAGCCGCGAAAAAGCCGACCGGCCCCAAGGCTGAAACCATCAATGAACCGCGGGTAGATGTCGACCTTGAAGTGCCACCCGGCCAGGCTGAGACCGACAAGACGGCCGAACCGGCTGATGAAGTCTCGAAAACCGAGGCGGAGGCACTGGCGTCGCAAGCCGCAGCTGACCGAGATGCGTTTCGTCGTCGCCGTCACGCTGCCCGCGCGCGCGGCGCCTAGCAGTCGTCCCATTTCGCTTGCGCCCCACGAGCCGCCGGGCACGTGGGCAGACTTTCCGCGCCCTTCTGCCCGGTTTCAGCAACTTGGAGCACAGAAATGAACATCAAAGTCCTTCGCCAGAAGCGCGCCGACCTCGTCAAAGAGGCTCAGGGCGTTTTCGACGTCGCCACCACCGAGAATCGCGGTCTCACCGAGGCCGAGGCAGCGCGCGATGATGCAATTTCGACGGAACTGACCGACCTCGACGCCCAGATCGCTCGCGCCGAACGTCAGATGGAGCGCCAGCGCTCGATCGGCGGCAATACCGACGCCAACAACGACGCCGACCAGCGTGATCGTGGCGGCCGCGGCGGCGAGCAGCGTTTCGCCTCGCTCGGCGAGCAGATGCTTGCCATCGCAAGAGCGGGCAACCCCGATTATCGCGGGGCCGCGGATCCTCGCCTCATCATGGCTGGCCCGACCGGGATGTCGGAAGGTGTCGCTGCCGATGGCGGCTTCTTGGTGCAGACCGACTTTTCCAACGAGTTGCTTCAGAACACCTATGAGGGCGGCGAGATCGCCAGCCGTGTTCGTCGCATCCCCATTGGCGCCACCTCGAACGGCATCAACATGAATGGTGTCGACGAGACCAGCCGAGCCAATGGCTCTCGCTGGGGCGGCATCCTTTCCTACTGGACCGGCGAGGCCCAGCTCAAGACGGCGAGCCAGCCGAAGTTCCGTCGCATCAAGATGGAACTCGATAAGCTCACCGGCCTCTGCTACGCAACCGACGAGCTGCTGCAGGACAGCACCGCGCTGGAATCGTGGCTGCGTCAGGCGTTCGCTGACGAGTTCGTCTTCAGGATTGAAGATGCCATCATGAACGGCAACGGCTCCGGCATGCCGCTCGGCTTCCTGAACGGCGGTTCGACGATCACCGTCTCGAAGGAAACCAGCCAGGTGGCGGCCACCATCGTCGCGGAAAACATCCTGAAAATGTGGGCCCGCATGCCGGCGCGGTCGCGCAAGAATGCGGTGTGGCTCGTCAATCAGGATATCGAGCCGCAACTCTACCAGTTCAACATCAAGATCAAGAATGTCGCCGGTACCGAAAATGTTGGCGGCATCGCGACCCCGCAGGTGATCTTCACGCCTCCTGGCGCCAACGGCAACCAGTATGCGACTCTGATGGGCCGTCCGGTCATCCCGGTCGAATATGCCGCGACGCTTGGTACCGCTGGCGACATCGTGCTTGCCGATCTGTCGCAGTATCTGGCGATCGACAAGGGGCCGACCCAGATCGCGTCGTCCATCCACGTTCGGTTCATCTACGACGAAACCGCCTTCCGGTTCGTCTACCGCTTCAACGGTCAGCCGATCTGGGCGGCACCGATGACGCCGTTCAAGGGCACCGCCACGCAGAGCCCGTTCATCGCCCTCCAGACGCGATAGTTCCAGCGACCAAGGAGCCGGCCTTCGGGCCGGCCCACCGCTCCCCGATCAACCCGTTTATCGCTGTCCAAGGAGACAAGCAAATGACCAAATTCACCCTTCCTCACGAGATGAAGCTCATCGAGGGTATCGCCCCTGCCGCCGATGCCGCCGGTCGCAGTTCGGATATCGTCAGCCTGAAGAATGCCGGCAAAGCCTACATCCTCGTCCACATCACTCAGGGCAACGCCGCCACGATCGCGCTGACGCCGATGCAGGCCCAAGACGTCGCCGGCACCGGCGCCAAGGTGTTGGCAAACTCAGTGCCGATCTGGTCGAACCTCGATACCTCGCTCACCGATACCCTCGTGCGGCGAACCGATGCGGTCAACTACACCACCGATGCCGCCGTCAAGAACAAGCAGGTCGTCTTCGAGATCGACCCCGCCCTCCTCGATACGGCGAACGGCTTCGACTGCATCTACTTCACGACTGGGGCCTCGAACGCCGCCAATATCACCCAGGCCGAGTTCCTGCTGGCAGACCTGCGCTTCCCGCAGACGACCCCGCCGAGCGCCATTATCGACTGATAGCAGACCTCGAGACCGAGGGCCGCTCTAGTGGCCCTCTTCCTCTCAACCCGGAGCACGACCAATGTTCGTTCGCCAATTGATCGGCCGTGAGGCCGGGACCATTATAGAATTGCCTTACCATGCCGCAACGGCGAGCCTCGGGATGGGGACTTGCGCCGAAGTAAGCGACGCTGAGATCGCGGAGGCGGGCCTCATCCCTGCGCCGACCTATTCGGCGATTCGCCCCGACGAGATGCCGGCAGGCTATCGCGCGATCCCAAGCGAAGGTGGTGGGTTCGATGTCATTGACGCCGGTGGCGTCACCGTGAACAAGGAATTCATTCCAAATTTGCCGGCGGCGCGGTCATTCGCGCTCGCCCTGGCAGGCGATGAGATGCCCGCCGCGACTTCAAGCGACCCCGCGGATCTGGACAGGATGACGCGCGCCGAACTCGACGCGCTTGCAGTCGAGCGCGGCGTCGATATCTCAAGGGCCAAAAACAAGGGCGATGTCGTCGCCGCACTCAGGGGCGACGATGCTCTTCGCGAAGACGGCCCCACTATCGCTGAGTTCGTTTCCGCGGGGTATCCGGCAGCGAACTATCCGCCAAAGGGCTATGCATCGCGAAGCACGGCTGACGAAATAGCGGAGGCCGTGAAGGCTGAGGACGTCGCCAAGCTACGCGCCGCCATCCTGGCCGACCTCATGAAGCTATCCGACGAGGATCTCGCCAAGACTGTCGACATCGAGAAGATCGCAGTCGTCGACGGTGACACCAAGGACGTCATCCTCGGCAAGATCGCCGACGCCCGTATCGCCGCACAGGGCTGATCGCAACGATGCGTTCGTTTCTGGCCATAACCGAGGATGCCAGCGATCTCGCGTTGCTGTCGATCGACGAGCTGCGCACCGCCGCCGGTATCACTGGAGGCAGCCAGGACACCGCTTTGAAGGCACTTGGGCTTCGCGTCGCCTCGGCCATCATGGCGGAGTGCAACATCGCAGTTGGATCGAGCACCGAGGGCGTCGAAGCAACGCTGAAGCAGGAGACGCTGACGCAGACATTCTACCAGGTCGAAGTCGACGAGCTCATGCTGGCGCGCCGACACAATGTTGTTGTCTCCAGCCTGGTCGAAGATGGCACCACCTTGGACGACACCGACTTCATGGTCGATCCCGAATCCGGCCTCGTCACCCGCCTGAGTTCGGACTGCCCGCGCCGATGGTGCGCTAGGAAGGTGGTCGCCACCTACAAGGCCGGCTTCGAGACCATTCCCGGCGACCTCAAGCAGGCAGCCACCGACTTCTTTCGGTATGCCTACCTCGAATCGACCCGAGATCCCGCGCTGAAGAGCGAGGTCGTCGATATTCCCGGTGTGGAACGCACCGAACGGGCATGGTGGGTTGGGTCGGTACCGGGGCAAACATTCGAAGGTGCGGTACCTGACATCGTCGCTGGCCAGCTGAAGCGGTTCCTTAACCCGGCGATTGGCTGAAATCATGCCCGTTGACGTCCAGACATTAACCTCCGGTTCCGGCAAGGGGCGCTGATGTCTATCCTCGGCATGCGGCAATGGTCGATGGCTGGACCTTATCAATTTGTCATGGCCGCCGCTGCCGCAGGGCTGACAGTCACCTTTATCGGCACGTTTACAGATAACATCACAACTGATCCGCACACATTTACCGCCAACGTCGGCGCGGCGGGCAACAAGATCGTCGTCGTTTGCCCGCACTCGCTGCGGAATGCCGCCGCACAGAGAACAATCGTCTCTGTGTCCATCGACGGGACCAATGGAACCATAGCCGGCCAGGTCGGCATCAACGATGGCGTCAACGAAGGCACGCAAACGGGCATCGCCTATCGCGAGATCACGACCGGTGGCGTCATCACGATCATCGATGACTGGTCGGCGGTTCACTCGTTTTCGGCCGCCGACGTCTACACGATCACCGGCTACACATCGAATACGCATGTCGACGTGAAGACGGCGACCGGCAACGATCCGACTATCAGCACGCTTACGGTTAGTGCTGGCGGCTGCGTAATCGCTTCGGCAAGCGGCGTCGAGCCGGCGACAGGCGCCTTCACGTTCTCTGGTGCGACATTGGACCATGAACAGCAATGCGATAGCGCTAACGGCATCGTTCACATGCGCGAGGGCTGCGGCCATGCAACCGGGCTTTCGGCGACCAGCACCTACAACGTGCAGGCGACTTCCTCGGCGGGTTTTGAGGCGCTCGTGGCTGTATCTTTTGTCTGACAGGAACAGGCATTCATGAGAACCATCAAGAAAGGCGCCACCAGCCAGTCGATCTATGTCGACGTGCTCGATTCGACGTCGACCACCGGTGGCCGCAAGACCGGGCTTGCCTATAACACGTCGAGCCTGACCGCATATTATGTGCGTAACCAGAGCACCGCGACGGCGATCACGCTGGCGACGCTGGCCGCCGCCAACACTGCTTGGTCCAGCGGCGGGTTCAAGGAAGTTGACGCCACCAACATGCCTGGCGTCTATCGCCTCGATGTGCCGGACGCAGCCTTTGCGACTGGGGCGGGCGACGACGTTGTGATCGTGATCAAGGGCGCCACTGGCATGGTGCAGGCGAGCTGCGATGTGCAACTGGTCGCGATCGACCCGCAGGACGCCGTTCGCTCCGGCCTGACCGCCTTGCCGAACGCCGCCGCTGAAGCCGCAGGCGGCCTCTACACGCGAGGCACAGGGGCGGGCCAGATCAATCAGGATGCCAATGGGCGTGTTGATGTGAACGGCAAGGCGTGGGCTGGCGGCGCCGTCCCAGCGCCGAACGTGACTGGCGTGCCGATCGTTGATGACAAATATCTGCTCGGCACGATCTATTCGACGCCGGCTACTGCAGGCATTCAGGATATCAACGTCATCAACTGGAAAGGCTCGGCCGCCGCTGCGATGACCGGCGATGCTTATGCCCGTCTTGGTGCTCCTGCGGGTGCTTCCGTAAGCGCGGATGTGGCGGCCGTGAAGGTCGATACCTCAGCGATCAAGGTGCAGACGGACAAGGTGACGTTCACCGTCGCCAACCAGGTCGATGTCAACGTGCTCGATTGGAAGAGTGCCACGGCGCCTGCCATGACGGGGGATGCCTTTGCACGGCTCGGAGCGCCGGCTGGGGCGTCGGTCTCGGCCGATGTCGCCGCCGTCAAGGGTGTGCTGCCTGCCGCCCTTGTATCGGGCCGGATCGATGCCAGCGTTGGCGCTATGGCGGCTGCTGTTCTTACGGCGACAGCCATTGCCGCCGATGCGATCACTGACGCCAAGGTGGCCAGCGATGTCACCATTGCCAGCGTGACCGGTGCCGTGGGTTCCGTCACGGGGGCAGTAGGCTCTGTCACCGGAAATGTCGGCGGCAATGTCACCGGCTCGGTGGGCAGCGTTACCGGCCTCACCGCTAGCAATCTGGATGCCACGATTTCCAGCCGGCTGGCTGGAGCATCCTATACGGCGCCGCTCGATGCCGCAGGAACGCGTACGGCGGTCGGTCTGGCTTCGGCCAATCTCGACACGCAACTGGACGCGCTGCCGACCAACGCTGAACTGGCCACGGCGTTCGCGGCTGCCGATGACGCAACCTTGGCGGCCATCGCGGGTCTGAACAATCTGTCGGCCGCACAGGTGAATGCCGAAGTTGACACCGCCCTTGCTGATGTCGGGGTGACTGCCACGGTTACCGGACGCATTGATGCCGCGATCAGCACGCGCCTTGCCGCCGGTTCTTATACCGCACCTGACAACGCCACCATCGCGTCGATCGACGGCAAGGCCACCACCATCCTGGCCGGTGTCGTCGCCATCGATGCCAAGACGACAAACCTGCCCAGCGATCCAGCCGACCAGTCGCTGGTCATCGCAGCAACTAATGCGATCATGACGCGCCTCGGCACGCCGGCCGATACCGATATCGCAACCGACATCGCCAATATCCCGGTCGGCACCGCGCCAACTGCAGACGAGATCGCCGACGAGGTGCAAACCCGCACCATCGCCGCAGTGACGCTGGTCAATAGCCTTGCCGCGGGGAGCCTCGATGCGGCGGCGTTGGCAGGCGATGCCGTGACCGAGATCCAGGCGGGTCTTGCCTCGCAGTCGAGTATCGATGCGCTGCCGGCCGCCACGGATGTCGCCGCCGCGGTGCTGGCGGCCACCTATGAAGGTGGTGAGACCGTCCAGGATCATTACCGCCTGGCGCGCGCCGCGCTCTACGGAGTGGCCGATGGGCTCGACGGCAGCACCGTTCATTATCGTGACGCCGCCGACAGCAAGAACCGGCTGACCGCCACGGTTGACGCCGATGGCAACCGCCTGGCCGTCACCACGGATGCGACCTGATGTTCGGCGCTCGGTTTTTCGGCCGGCATTTCTTCGGCGAGCGCTTCTTCGGCGGTGGCTTCATCTCAACCGGCCTGACCTTTCCAACCGAAGCCGGGTTCTTCGCTGTTGCTGAGGCGGTCTCGCGCAGCGCAACGGTCGATGCGGGCGCCAGAAGCGTCGTCGTTGCCGCCGTGAGCCGCTCGGCCGCTGTCGGTCCAGTCTCCAGAAACGCATGAGGCGACCATGACTTGGGGACCAAAAGACAAGGATGCTATCCGCGACTACGGCATCGACTGGACCGCCGATCTCCCCGACGCGGTCACGATCGCCGCCTCGACGTGGCTGCTCGATGGCGAGACATGGGCCGGTGGTGGCGATCTGGTCAAGGTGACGGATTCCTTCGCGGATACCAATGCGACGGTGAGAATTTCAGGCGGGGTCGTCGGAACGACGTACCTGATCACCAACCACATCGTCATGTCGGACGGAGAGGAAGACGACTTCTCGCAAAAACTGAAGATCAAGGAGCGTTGATGCCCTTGACCCCGCAGGAGATCCGGGACGCCTACCGCGATGCGCTGCTGCGTGTCGGCGAACTGAACGAAGACGGCACCCGTGCGGTGGCGATCCGGCGCTACACTGGCAGCGGCGCCGATCGGCCGTTCGATGATACCCCGGTTCTGGCGCGCGTCGTCGGCTACGAGCCGCACGAGCTCGTCGGCGGCATCATCCAGGGCGACCGAAAACTGATCGTGTTCGGCCCGGATCTCGAAGACGCCGGTTTCGAGCTGCCGGTGCGCAAGAACGACAAAGCCGTCATCCGGGGTGTCGAGATCAACATCGAGGCGCCGGACGACAACACGAGGCGGGTCGCCGGCGTGCTGATCGCAATCGAAATGCGGGTAAGAGGCTGATGCGAGTTTCGGCAAGCAGAGACGATGCGGCGTATGAAAGCGTACCGTGGGTGCGTTGGGCTAAGGTCTTCGTCGACGGCAAGGAAATCGACAACGTCGAAACGGCAGACGAAGAACAGGGAATCGTCGTCTTTTACCCGAAAGAGAACGGCGAGCTGATCATCGACGGCGATGAGATCAGGCGCGAAATGCTGACCGGGACCGTTGGCCTCAAGATCAACCGCGACGCGCCTGAGTGGGTCAAAGAATTGGCACCGAAGCGGGTCGAGACGTAATGGCCCGCCTTCAGCCCGGCTCACTGACCTTCGCCATCGCGGCGCAGGCGACGATCGAGGCCACCCAAAAGATGGTCGTCGCCGTTGCGAAGCGTGAACACGCCGCGGTGATGAACACGGCACCGATGCCATCTTCGTTCATTCGCATCGTCGACGGCCAGCAGGGCACCCCAGAAGAGGCGGTGAAGCCGTTCGGGGTCATCGTCTACACCTACCCGCGACTGGAAGAGGTCGTCCGGTTCGCGATGCAGACGCTGTTTGATCTATCGCCGGTGCTGTCCGGCGAATATCGGAATTCGCATACGCTTTTCGTCAATGGCGCCGCGGCGGCCAACCTGGACGGCTACATCCCTGGCGCCGATCTCGCGATCACCAACTATGTGCCCTACAGCCGCAAGATCGAAGTCGGCTCGATGAAGATGCGGGTGCCCGGCACCGAAGAGGTCTACCAGCAGGCGAGACGCGTCATCATGGCGCGCTTCGGCAACATCGCTAAGGTCCAGTTCACCTATCGCGGCATCGTCGGCGGCTCACAGGTCAACCAGGCCTTGGCGGCATCGAGCGGGCAACCGTGGTGGATGGGTGATGGCGCCGCCCGCCCGGCATCCGGCCTGCTCGAAAGCGCTACCGGCAAGAAGCACGGCAAAACAGCACACAACAAGCCCGGCGCCAGGTTCCCGGCCTTGATCATCACGGAGCGCTGACATGGCCGACTATGCCGGCGCCAAGGCCGCGATCCGCGAGTGGCTCGAAGACAATTGGACGACGACACCTATCACCTACCAGAACGAGGATCCGGAGCAGCCCTGGCCGCCGCTGCGCACCAGCGGATCTCCGGCGCCATGGATCCATCTTCGCATTCGCGACACCGGTAGCCGGATCTGGACGTTTGGCACCGCCAACAACCGCGGTTGGCGCTACGACGGCCAGATCATCGTGCACGTCTTCACCCCGGTCGGGGAAGGCACCGCAGAGGCGGATCAATGCGCAGTGGCGATCGGCGAGATCTTCCGAGCCGCCAAGTTCTATGACGACGGACTCGGGTCCTACATCCGCACATTGGCACCCGAGGTCATCGGCGGCGACAACGCCACCGAATCTGAGGACGGGAAATGGTTCGGCGTCACCATGTCCGTCGATTTCACCTACTGGCACCGCGGCTGATCCGCACCTTTCAAGGAGACCATCATGGGATATCAGGAACAGTGGAACGGCTATGCCGCGTTCAAGGTGCAGTCCGGTCTTGGCGTACCGGCCTCCGGCTCGGGTGCGAAGGTCATCAGGCAGACCGGTGGCCAAGGCATACGGATGACGAAGGCCTCGATCGGCAGCAAGGAGATCAGGCGCGACGGCATGTCGACGCGCGGCCGTCACGGGCTTCAGAAAACCGCGGGCTCCTACTCGCACGAACTGTCGATCGGCGGTTTCGACGATATGATGGAAGCCGTCATGCGCGGCACCTGGAGTGCTGCAAATCTTCAGCTCACGCAGGCCAACTTCACCTCACTCACCACCGGCGCCAACACGATTGTATTTACGTCGGGCTCGCCGATCTCACTCGGGGTCAAGGTTGGTGATGTCTGGAGGCTTACCAACCAGGCGACCTCGACGGCAAACAACAACATCAACCTGAGGGTTACCGGCGTGTCCTCGACGACGGTCACAGTCGCCGAAACGCTGGTCGTCAATGTGGTCCCCGATACATCGTGCGAGCTAACCAGAACCGGTCGTGTTCTGGTCAACCCAGGTCCTGGCAACTTGGTGAAGCGCTACTTCACGATCGAGGAATATGAGTACGACACCGATCAGTCCGAAGTGTCATCGGATGCGGTCTGGGGCTCCTACAAGCTGACGATGGCGCCAAACGGGCTGCTGACCTTCGATACTTCGCTGGTCGGCACCGGCCAATTCGACCCGCTGGCATCCGGGGCGTCTCCGATGTTCACGTCGCCGGCCACTTCGACCGGTGTGCCGCTGGCAGTCGTCGAAGCCAAGGTGCGGCTCGGCGGTACCGATCTCGTCGATCTGACTTCGTTCGACATCACCGTCGACATCAAGCCGTCGTCGCCGGACGTCATCAGTCCGAGCCCCTATGCGCCGGATGTCTTCAACGGCTCCGAAACGGTGATGATGAACATGACCATGCTGCGCAAGGATCTGCTGCTGCTCGCCGACTTCGTCGATGAGACGCCACTGTCGCTGCATGTGCTCGCCGAGGAGAACGAGAGCGCACCGAAGGACTTCTTCTCGCTGTTTGTCGGCAACTTCACGCTGGGTTCGGTGGACAAGTCGGCGCTCGCCAAGGAGGGCGGCCCGCGCACCCAATCGGTCTCGGTTCCGGCAGATCTCGTCGGCGTTGACAACACTGGCGCCGGCTATGACGCCACCCAGGTCAAGATCCAGGTCTCCAACGCGACCTGATAGGCCGCCAAACCCGAAGGAAAGAAGCCAGCATGGACCCTCTCGAAAAGGCGGTGCGTGACGCCGCCGTGACGCTGCGCGACGCCATCAAGGCGGCGACCGACGCCGGCTACCGCGTCGACATGCCAAGGCATGCCGCGCAGCTCGAGGCGATCGTGGTGAGCACGACCGCCAAGAACATGAAGCCGACCGACAAGCCGGCGGAGAAAACCGCCGACAAGCCGGCGAAACGCGCGCCAACGGCCAAAGACCACTGATCCAGTTCCCGGCCGGCACCGGGGCGATGTTGCGCGCAGCACGGCGGCGGGTTGTCGGACCCGCCGCCACTACCTCCGACAAGGATATGTAAATGACCAAGGACGCCCCAATAGCCGAATTCGGCGCCGGCGAGCTCGACGCCGCCGATGAATCCAAGATGACCGTCAAGGTTGGCGGCAAGCTGACCGCCTGGGTATGGATATTTGCCGGCCCCGGTCACCCGAAAAGCGTCGAACAGGCCAACCGCATCGCCAGAGAGCGCCTCCATCTCGATCGCGAGAAGGAACAGACGCGCACCAACGGCAAGAAGTGGATCGAGCCCGAGGAATCGGTCGATGAGGCTCGTCAGCGCAACGTCAAATTCGTCGTCGACCGCATCCTCGACTGGTCGCCGGTCAAGATCGACGGTGAGATCCTGCCATTCAGCCCGGAGGCTGCCACCAAGCTGCTGATCGATCCGCGCAAGGTGGATATCTATTTGCAGGCGCTCGAATTCATCGGTGGCGAGCGGTCTTTTACGAAGGGCTCCGCGAAGATCTGATCGCCTTCGCAGAGCGTGAGTTCGCGCTGTCATCCGTCGACAAGGACGGCTTCAGCTATCGCGACATCCTGCATGGCCTGCTGTCGCGGCGTCTACCCGAGGAGCGACGGCAGGAGCTCGAGGCGGAACTGGCCTGCCCACCTATGCCCGAGGCGATGGATTACCTCTGGCGGGCCTTCGCCAGGATCTCCAATCGTCGGCCACCAGGCGGCATGTGGTCGTGGCCAGATCTCGAGTCCTTCCAGAGGATGTCAGGCCTGCGCCTGGCGCCATGGGAGGTCGACGTCATCGAACAACTTGATCGCGCCTATCTGGCTGAGGCCGCCCGCAAGCGCGATGGTTGATCGTTCATTTGAACTCCTGTTTTGTGCCGTCATCGTACAGAACAGCCTTCACGCAGACATAAGTGGCGACCTCGTCATGCTTGAGGCCCAACAGGCGTTCGAAAGTGAACGGTCCCCACGTCTTTGTTTCCGCGTAGGTGCCGGCGGGCTGGATGGAGACATCCCTGTTGAGCGCAAATGAACTGATCGATGCGCCCAAGGCGTCGCGATAGCCGGCGCTTGCATCGATCATCCGGATCGGTTTGACGGCGTTCGACTTGAACGTCGTCGTCATCTCGTTGGTTTGAGCGTCGAGCGCTTCGATCGACCAGTCCGTAAAAGTGAGAAGCGTCTCATTGCATCCAGCGTGAGCGGTTCCAGTCAGAAGCATCAAGATAGCAAGCGTTCGCATGGTGGCCCCCCTGGAGCCGCAGACGCTAGCCCAACATCACCACCGGAGCAATCATGGCTGACGAAACGCGAAGCGTCGTCACCGAACTGACCATCGACGCCCGTGGCGCCGAGGTTGGTTCGGCGACGTATGTGCGCGCCATGAAGGCGGCGCAGGCGGCGACGGACAAAGTCATCGAGCGCGAACAGGCGGCAACGGCAGCGATCGAGCGCCAGGGCGCGGTGATGACCGGGTCCATAGGGTCGATCACCTCGGCATCGAGGGCGTGGGAACGTCTCCTCGCAACGGTTGATCCCGCGGCAAGATCGACCCAGGCGATGGAGCGGGCGCTGCTGACCGCTGATACTGCTGCCAGGAAACTTGGCGTCAGTGAGGCTGAGGTGGAACGCGTCCTCGGGATGGTGCGGCTGCAGCATGACGCCGTAGCGCGCGCAGCAGCTGCCCAAGCGCAGAGCTACCGGGATCTCGCCGTAGCCGGCCGTGAGGCTGCGGCCGCTGATCACGCGCAGTCCTCCATCAACCGGACGCTCGGTATCGGCGTCGCCGACGTTAATTCAGCCCGCGCTTCTGCCGCCGTTTTCGAGGCCGCCGGCCGTGAAGCTGATCAAATGGCGGCAAAAGTCGCGGTGCTGCGTGCCGAAATCGACCCGTTGAGCACCGCCCAGATGCACCTCAACACGGAGCTCGAGGAATACGCCGTCCTCGCCGCCCGGGGTGCGATCTCGACCGAGGAACTGGCGGCCGCCCAAGCGCTGGCCCGGGGCAGGTTCGATGTGACAGCTGCCTCTGTCGCGCGCGGCAGCAAGCTGATGTCGTACGAGATGCGCAACCTGCAATTCCAGATGATCGATATCGCGCAGTCGATCCCGCTGGCGTTCCAGTCGCCGCTCTATTTCCTTCAGAACATGGGCTTCCAGCTCGCCCAGATTGGACAGATATTCATGGGGCGCGGCGGCCTGCGGGCTGGCATCAGCGAGATGGGGACGATGCTGGGTGGCATCACGTCGCGCTTCGCTTCGTTCCTCGCCGGTAGCACTGCGCTGAGGCTGCTGGGCACCGCCGCGACAGCAGCGGCCCTTGGGTTCGGAGCGATCCGCGATCAGGCGAGCGAAGCGGAACACCGGGTTGTCGGGATCGGCGAGACCTTCACGGCTGTGTTCCAGGTCATCGGCGACGCCATCCACAACAGCGTGTTGGGGACCGGCATCGACGCCGTGACATCAGGCTTCAGCTACGCCTTCCAGAAACTCGGGTCCGCCGCCGTGGACATCGCTGAGCTGATCATCAACGCATTCCATGCGGCGTTTTACGACATCGTCGCCTACTGGAAGAGCTTCCCTGATCAGCTCGGCGCCATTTTCATTGGTGCGGCGAACGCGGCGATCACGTCGCTGAACTACCTGGTCAAGAAATCGTCGGATGCGGCAGATGAGATCATTGCCGCGCTGAACCGGGTTACCGGCAGCGACATCCCGCTGCTGAATGCGCCCGATCAGTCGATCGCACCGCTGGACAACCAGTATCTCGAAAACCTGAAGAAGGCCGTTGCGGATCGCAACGCCGCGATCGAGCAGATCATGCAGTCGACGCCGCTACGCGACTTCGCCAGCGATGTCGTCGACAAGATCGCGACCAATCACGCGCTTGAAGGTCTAGACGCTCTCAAAAATATCAGCTTCGACAGCGCCGCCGGCAGCGCCAACGGCTTCAGTTCGGCAATCGGCGGCATTGGTCAGGCGGCCAATGGCGTCAAGATCGAATTCGGTGGCATGAGCCAGCAAGCTATCAACGTCTCGCGGGCGTTCGAAGATGCCAAGCTGGCGCAGTTGGGTCAGATTCAGGGGGCCACGACGGAACTCCACAAAGCGCAGAACGAAGCTGCGGAGCTTGAGAAGACCCTCGCTGCGGCATCACAAGCCAAAATTGCGGACGTGTTCGGCAAGGGCTTCGCTGGTGACGCCAATGCAGCCACGGAAGCCGTCGAGCGCAACGTCAATGCCATCCACCGGCTGTTTGCGGCCTATGACACCGGCAATGCTGGTTCCGTGCGCGACTTCCAGAACAGTCTCGACATGCTGCGCCAGACGCTTCTCGCGCAAGGCGGCGATCCGGTAGCGATCAATGCATTCTTCGACAGCATCGTCAGCGGTGAGATCAAGGTCCGGCAGCTCAATTCGACCGTCAATACCCTTCATACCAGCATAGCGAACCTGCCCAACAAGACCGTCACCATCACGGTCGTCACCCGCCAAGTCGGCTCCGGTACGCAATCGCAATACAGCGTGCCCAGCGCTACAGGCGGAGGGTCCAGCACGGTTGGCGTGACCCGCTACGGTGCAATTCCCGGCACGCAGTCCGGCCCGTCGATGACCGCCACCACCGTGCCGAATACCTCCGGCTATGGCAGCATGGGCGGCACGGGCGATCTGGGCACCAGCACCGTCGGTGTGACACGCTTCCGCAGCTCCAATACGATAACCGTCCAGCCGGTGTGGAATGACGCCACACAATCGTGGGGCTATCCAGCCCGCGCCGCAGGTGGGCCGGTCTCCGCCAACACGCCCTACTGGGTCGGCGAGCATGGCCCCGAGCTTGTGATGCCACAGTCGGCAGCGACCGTTGTTCCGCACGACCAGTCGCTTGCGCTGGCGCAATCCGGCTTCACAGGCCGCGAAGCCACCAGAGAGCAGGACCGCATCTGGACCGTCCTCATGAACATCGAGGCGAACACCCGGAAGACCTATGGCGCCCTCGACGACATGAAGACCGCAAGTGCGGCGATCAGCAGCGGGTCATCGTCCTCGTATTCTGGTGGTTCATCGTCGTCGTCAGGTGGCGCTGCGGACGATCCTCTTGCTGCCGCCTATGTGAAGGCACTGCAGACGGCTCGGTCGAACTTCCATGCAGCGGGCATCGTCGGTGCCGGGAGCATCGGATATGGCGCGCAAGGTCTTGCCGCGACACCAGAGCAGGTCGCGCATCGTGCCGTCTACGGCATGGACACCGGTGGCATGATTGCGCCCGGCGACACCCAGAAGGTCGAGTTCTTCAAGAACCCGAACGAGCGCGTCATCGTGGCGCGGCCGGATCAGTTCGAGGATCAGCGAAGCGGGTCATCGTCTTCCAGCGGTGGCGAGCGGCCGATCGTCATCCACTTCAGCCAAACGGTCCGCTCCGACGGCGCCGCGCCGTCCAGGGAAAGCCTGGCCGAACAGCGCCGCGCTTCTGCGCTGGGCCTTCAAGATGCATTGGGGTCCGTCCTTGGTCGATAATCTGATCATGCCGGAGAGCGTTTCGGTCGGCTTCAAGGGTGGCCCGCGCTTTATTACCACCAAGGCCAGGTCGGCCAGCCAGCGGACTCGACGATTGCAGAACACGTCGATCGCACGGCACTACTATTCGTGGTCCCAGAAGAACAGAGATGCCGTGTTGATCGCGACTTTGCGGGACTTCTTTTACGACCGCCGCGGCGATTTCAAGGTCTTTCTGATGAAAGACTGGACCGATTTCCAGTGCATCGCCTGCCAGATCGGTATCGGCGACGGTGTTCAGGCCGCATTCCAGGCCACCAAGACTTACACGGCCGGGTTCAATCCCTACGTCCGCATCATCCGACACATCAAAGCCGGCACTCTGGTCGTCAAGGTCGACGGTGTCACCAAGACGCTGACGACCCACTACACGGTCAGCGATACTGGTCTGATCACGTTCACCGTGGGAAACATCCCGGTTGATGGTGCGCTGATCACGCAGAGCTGCGAGTTCTACGTTCCGGTCGCATTTGAGGGGGACGCCTTCGAGCCGTCGATCCCCTACACGCTTCCTGATGTTTTGGACCTCGACAATCTCCAGGTGGTCGAGGACATCCCATGAGAGACGATTGGCCACCGGCCCTTGTCGCCAACCTGGCGAGCAAGGAGGTCACCCGCTGCTTTCTGATCGAGATGGACAACGGCATCACGCCTGTTGTGCGCCTGACTGATCATGACGTCGATAAGACCGTCGGGGACGATGTTTTCCTGCATTCTCCCGGATTCACCGTCACCAAGTTCACGGTTGCCCATGGCGGCCGGCCGGCCGGCATCGACTTCGATCTGCCGTTCGACGGTGACGGACCGCTCTATTCCGACGATATCAAGCGCGGTGTCTGGCGCGGTGCGGTGATCACGGTCTGGCTGGCGTTGCACACCGATCCTTCGGTCCGGGCAATCCTGATCGCTGGCTTTGTGGGCAAGACCGGCTTCAACGACCGCATTGCCGGCTCGATCGAGATCGCAACCCAGGCGGATGCCTTCGCCGACATCATCCTGCCGACGGTGCAGCCGAAGTGCTGGTATCATTTGGGGACCGATCCTTGCCCCGTCGACCTTGGCCCGCTGACCAGCGCCGCGACCGTGGCAACCGTCACCAGCAATTCGCAATTTACGATCACAACGGCTGGCGCGCTCGGCTACACCCACGGCGTCGCGACGTTCACTTCAGGCGCCAACGCCGGCGCGAAGGAAAACATCAGGCTGTGGGTGCCCGGCACAGGAACCATTCACATGGTCAAAGGCTTCCCGCTTGACATCGAGGTTGGCGATACCCTGACCATCTCCCCCGGGTGTGCGCAGACCCGAGCGGCCTGTTTCGCCTACGGCGCCATCCATCGGTATCCCGGCCAGGACAACACCCCTGGCGAATTGCTGGGCACCGCCTGATGGTCTGGTTCGCCACACCAGGACGTGCGTCGACGGGGGCGGGTTATGGTGCCAGCCCCATCAGCCCGAGTACCGCACAGCAGGTGCAACCGGTATCTGCGGACTCGCCCTATGCTGTCGGGAAGGTTTTAGGTCGGCCGATCCCGATCGTCATCGGCACCTATAAGGTCGAAGGTCTTCCTGTCATCGGTGGCGCCGCCACAATCCAGACGATCACTGGCTATGATCAGGTGCAGGTTCCGATCGATGGCGAGTTTTTAGGGCCATTCGGTGGGGGCAGCGGCACGCCAACAAAGACAGTCGATGTGCCTGTCTATGCGACGCAGCAGTCGGCCCAGCTCGGATACCTGCTCGCCTATGATCCTTTCGGCGACGGCTATGAACTGATCCGGCTCGAAGTCAATGATGAGGTCGTCTACGACGCGGAAAACGGTATTGGCGCCTCCGAGACCTTCCGCTTCTATGGCGGCACCCAGGTCGAAGCCGACCCGATCACCAAGGCCGTCATCGGCACCAAGGCAGGCGCGTGGCAGGGCTTCGCCATGCTGTACCTTTCTGGCTATGTGGCGGACAGCGCTCCATCGGTTAAAGCCGTCATCTCCAATTCCGCGACAAACGGCGGCGGCACTCACGAGATAGCCTGGACCAGCACAGTTCCCAGCACTTTCACAGAGAACGCGGCTGGCCGAGCTGCTGCATATGACCCGACGCAGGACGTCATCTATCAGCTTCTCGGCCAGAACGAGATTCCTGGGACTGCTCAGGTCTATCTATCCGTCCTTGATGCCGTCACCTACGCGGAACGCTATCGCATCCCGCTTGAGGGCTCGGATGTCTACGCCGCGAGTTCCAAATGGATTTATGCAATCCGCGGGTCCGGCTTTGTATTCGTGCGGTTCGCCGACGCTGTCGATGTCGATCGTGTCTACGATGTCATCACGGGCAAGATCGTTTCCTCGCATGAGGAGAGCGGCGAAATCTTCGATTGGAAGATCGGCTTTCCGTTCGGCCAGAGCTACATCATTACCGGCTTTGATTTCGGCGCCGGGCTTGGACTTCCCTATGCGCTGATCGATATCAGCGGGAACGTTTCAATTGGTCGCGTCACCGGGGCAGGCAGCGGCGATCTTGTTTATGGACGCACGACCGCCGGAACCGTGTCGTTTTTCGCCTGTGCCAGCGCCGGCACCGTCAAGGAATCGGTCTTCAATGGCGATGCCTGGACCACGACGACAGTCTACACCTCGGCCGGCGTTCCGAGTGGTGCCTGGTATGACCCGCAGACCGGCTACCTGATCGTTCTGGAGACCGTCGCGTCGGTTAGCTATATCCGCTACGTCAATCCCGACACTGGCGCTATTGTCGATAGCATCAATACGGCCAGCCATATCTATTTTATCACCACAGGCACCCTTTCGACCGGTCATGAGCGCTACTGGCCGCGTCCTGGCTATGTGATGATGACTGACGAGGTTGATGATCCGGGCAAGGTCTATCTGCTCAACATCGGCTCGAAAACGATCACCACCTATGCGCAGGATTTGAGCCTCACCAACCTCGAATTCACCACCGGCATTTTCGACCAGAACAAGTCTAGTTACTTCGAAGCCTTTGGCGACGATCATTGGGTCGAGCACAGGTTGCCCAGCATCACGCCCGGTGCGATGGCGCTGCAGGACATAATCACCAAGGCGGTCTCGCTCGGCCGCTACACGCCGGATCAGCTGACCTTTGAGGGCTTTGGCGGGCTGACCGGCTATGGCGTCGGCATCCTTAGCAACTCCAACATCCGGACCGTGTGCCAGTCGATCGCCGACATCTATGGCTTCAAGTTCGCCGACACCGGCAATGGCATGTATTTCAAGAAGCCGGGGCGGGACGGCGCCTTCTCGCTCGACGCCGCGCTGACCATCGACGATCTCGTCTTCGGGCAAAACTCCTCCATTGAAAGCCAGGATGAGGCGACGATCCGCAGGGTTTCCCAGGTCGAGCTCCAATACGTCTCGAAGACGGATTACACAACGCGGCCGGCGTCGTTCTCGATGCCGGCGATCGATAATTCCATCCGTGTCGAGCAATATTCGAGTCCGCTGTTGCTGACCGATGAGGACGCACAGACCTTCGTTACCGAGACGTATTTCGAGCGGCAGGTCGACGTCCGCCCGCATGCGTTTTCGATCACCGGCGAGAACAGGTTCCTGCCTGGCGATGTCGTGTCGGTGCCGAGCGGAAGCATCACTTACACCGTGCAGATCGGCAGCGTTGCGCTCAATCCATCGGACATGACATGCGACATCGTGGCGAACGATTTCCAGACCGCGGTCTCGACGACCATCACCCCGCTCGCAAACACCGGCCTCAGCCCGGTCGCGGTCTCGCTAGCGACGCAATACGTTCATCTCGATATTCCGCTATTCCGCTATTCGGATGATCTCGGCGGTCTCGGCCTCCGGCAGTACGGCGTCGTGGCCTCACGCGGGCAGGCAGGCTGGGGCGGCGGCCTTCTCTATCGCGGCGACACCGTGGCCACCCTTTCCGCGCTGCTCGCCCAGGCGCCCCACAACGGCGTCATTGGGGTCTGCGCGACGGTTCTGGCCAATCCGCTTGACCCGTTCGCGCTGACAGATGATTCCACAGTGACGATCCGCAGGACGGCGGGCTCCATGTCGCTGCTTGTCGACAAGACGGAAGATCAAGTGCTGGCCGGCGCGAACCTCGCTTTCATCGGGGCACAGGGCCGATGGGAGGGCGTCGGATACAAGACCGTCACCGTTGTCGATGCCAACACCTTCACGCTGTCCGGATTCACGATCCGTGGCTATCGCGGGACCGAGGTATTCGCGTCGCTCCATCAGGTGGGCGATCAGTTCCTTATGATCGATGCGGAATGGCTGAAATCTGTTTCTCACCCGCTGACCGATCTTGACGCCACCAAGTTCTACAAAGCCCTTGGCCTGACGCAGAACCCGGCAACGGGAACCGTCTTTCCGCATACGGTCATCGGCGCGGCCGAAACGCCCTATGCCTGCGTCAATCTCGATGCCGCGATTGCCGTGCCGGATGGCCTGGACCTGTCGTGTGATCATCGTTCAAGGCTCGCCGCCGGATTGAACCCCGCCAACCACGGCGAGGCAACGCTGGCGTTCGAATGGGACATCTACAACGGCGCGACCTACAAGCGGACACTCACGTCAATCACGAACTCGGTCCATTACGCCACCGCTGACGTTGCCACGGACTTTGGCGCCGATCCGCCGGCCGAGATCACCTTCGACGTGTTCATGATGAGCGCCCTCGATATCTTGGTGCCGGGCCAGACGCGAATCGGTGCCGGACGTGGCTACCGGGCTCGCGCGCATATTGTTCTCGATCCTGGCGACATGACTGCGGACAACACCATCATCACGGCGGATAGCACCGCCTTCACAGCGGATGCAGCATAATGGCAAAGCAAGTCATCAATATCGGTGCGATCGCAAACGATGGCACTGGCACACCGCTTCGTGATGCCTACGACATGATCAACGACAACTTCACCGAGGTCTACTCCGATTGGGAGAGGACTTTCGCAGCATCGGATGAAACAACCGCGCTGACAGCCGGTTCAGCCAAGATCAAGTTTCGGATGCCGCGCGCTATCACGCTGACAGCCGTGCGAGGGTCTTTAAACGATGCCCAGGTTTCGGGCTCGATCTTCACCGTCGACATCAACGAATCCGGCACGACGGTCCTCTCGACCAAACTCACCATCGACAATGGCGAGAAGACATCGGTCTCTGCAGTGACCCAGCCAGTGATTTCCGATGCCGCGCTTGCTGATGATGCCGAGATCACCATCGACATCGACCAGGTCGGTGACGGCACCGCCAAGGGTCTCAAGGTGACGCTCTACGGCACCCGCGCATGAGCATGTTGCTCAACCCGTTCATCTCCTTCCCGGCATCAGGAGGCGGGGGTGACCTACCAGTGGGAGCTACCTCGCAACTCCATTTCGTCAATGCGTTCTACTATGCCGGCGGTTCTGAACAGGCGATCTCGGCATTGCTTGGCGGTGGCTTTGATGCAGGCGCCATCTCTGGCCTCGGCATGCGGATCACACCGTCGAACGGCAATCGTCCCAAAGCGATCGGCTCCTGGCTTTCAGATATGGCCGCCGGTCTCGCGGCGGGCTGCACGATACTATTCGACATCAGCTCGGCCATCTCACCGTCCGGATTCTTGATGTTCATGGCTGATGGGGCCAACGTCGATGTCGCCGACGAAGCCATAATTGCCAGAGCGTCGGGTAATCTCAGCGATTATTGGGATCTGTTCATCGATGATGGCGTGACTGGCTCCGGCGCGCACAAGATGGCGATCACGCTCGCCCGCGATGTCGGCGGCGGTGACCATGACTATGCCTGGTGCGCTGACGGCAACACGGCCGTCACGCAGACGGTCAATTACCTGACGCATCTCGCCAGCGTCGACACCGTCCTGTTCGGCCATGATGGTGTCGGCACCGGCAATTCTTTGAACGACATCTATATCCGCTCGATCACGCTCTATCCGGCGAAGATCCCGGCCGATCTGCCGGCGCTGACAGTTTGAGGGCCGGGCCGCTACTTGGCGCAGGTTCGCATCGCTTTGGCGAACTCCGCCATGGCGTCGGCATAAGCTGACATGGGGCCAAGGGCTGCCGCTCGAGCCCTCTCCATCTTGTCGGCAGCTCTTTGACCCTCAAGCGAGAGCATCGGCAAGACCTCTGTCATCTTGTCCGCGCTGGATTTGGTGACAACACCGGCAATGGTCTCGGAGGCCACCTCGGCAGATTCTGCGAGAACGCGACAGCCCTTGGGCGATACGGTCTGCGCAGATGCCACCGACGGCATAAGCAACACGGCGAGGACAGCGGCCCATTTCATCGATAAAGCTGCGCCTCGTCGCGAAGGAAGTTGTCGAGCGAGCCGCTACCACCTCGCCCGGTGATGTCGACGATCTCGCCGTAGATATCGGCGTCTGGAGCATCACCGGCCGGCTCGGTCAGGAAAATGCTGATGAATGACTCAACGGGATAGTTCCCACCTGATCCTGATACCGTCTGGCCGGACCCATCCGATGGGTCGCAGTCAAGCATGGCCGCATAGACCATTCGGCGCTTCATATCTGTCGATGGGGTGTTGCAGGCTGGCGTGGTCGCCTCAGTGCCGTGATCGGTCAGGTTGTTGAGTTCCCATTTATACACTTCATAGCGGCTGGCATTGGCGGGCAGGCCGGTTGAGCCGTATGAGGTCGACGGGTGATTGACCGCCCAATATCCGGCGCGATCCCATGAGCCATCGCCAAGGCGGCTATTGGCGCCGCCGCTCGGGACTGTGCATGTTCCTGCCGTGAAGCAATTGTCTCGAGGGAGAGGTTTGTATTGGGAGGCCTGGGCCGCACTCGGCGCCTCATAGGTGCAACTCGGCTTGCCGGCATTCTTCACGGCCAATCCCTTTCGGGTGTTTGGCGCCGGCGGATAGTTTGCGGGATTGAGCGATCCGTTCGGGTAGATGTCGAAGCGGACATTGATCGCATCGTTGATCGGCGGGATATTGCCCGGCCGGGTGTCGACGCCATCGTTAGAATAGCAGGCCAATGGCTTCGGTGAGGCGAACATCTCCTTGACTCGCGGAACGCTCATGTCGCCGTCCGGAGTTTGCAAGAAGCCGTAGTTCCCCGGGCCATATGCCGCCGTGGCGCCGCCAGTCTGTTTCTTTAGCAGCATCATTGGTCGCGAATCCCCGGCGAGAGTGGCCGAGAACACATCCATGTTGGAATAGGGGTTGCAAATGAACATCGGCGTAAAATCACAGACGCCGCTCTTGAACCCAGCGACCGAGGTGGCACCGATTGTCCATATGCCGCTGGAGCCGGCGGACAGGAACGAGACGGGAAAGATCGCGGCGAAGCCGACCGGCGTCACTCGCACCTCAATAAAGCGGGCGTCCGATGCATCTGTGATCTCGTCGGCAATGACATTGGCATTAGTGATCGGAAGGTTGTCGGTAGCCGGCAGGGATCTGAGATATCGCCTAGTCACGCCGGCTGCTGCCAAGGGCTGTGGTCCCGGCACGGTTCCTTCGGTAGAGAAGTCGTATTCGTTGCTGACCAGCGTGGTCAACGCCCGATCTGCCCGCGTGATGCTATCCTGCTTTCCATCGAGTTCGGCCGCAGCGGCGATCGAGAAAGAATCGGCGCCGTTCTGCAGGTCGTTGTGCAGGTTGTTTGCTCGGCTCATGTCGATCGCCAGGAGCGAAAAACCGATGATCGCCGGCAGAGTAATAGACACTAGGATCAACGCGATACCGCGCTGATCATTCCAGAAATTTCGCAAAATACGAAGCATAGCAGCGCCCCTTTAGCCCAATGCCGCAAGCTTTCCCCGAGCCGGGAAGCATAGGCGCGCTGAAGAAGCGCGGCAAGTAGTCCGTTAGCAATTGGTTAAGCACTCTCCGGAAGGAACCAGCTCGTCCTTCCACTGGCCAGATGCGTCACCCGTATCCACTCGCCCTCTGGAGGTTCCGGACCTAACGGTATCCTCACCGGTCCCCAGACCTTGGCCGCCTCGACATCGCTGCCCTGGGCTTCGGTGCGCTTCACGGCCTTGCCGTTCTTCATCAATTCGACGGTGTAAATCCCCATCGGTCGACCATAGCCAAAATCCGAAACCGAGCAAACCTGCCCGCGAGGGCGGAAAGGAACTGCCATGGCCGTCTCACGCGAACGCGCGTCCCTCGACAAGCTGCTGGTGCACGAGGGCGGCTATGTCAATCATCCGTCCGACCCGGGCGGCCCGACCAACAAGGGCGTGACCCAGCGCGTCTATGACGCCTATCGAAAGGGCAAGGCCCTGGCGGCGCGATCGGTGAAGAGCATCACCATGCCGGAGGTCTACGACATCTATGACCGGCAGTATTGGGATGCGGTGAAGGGCGATCAGCTGCCCGAGGGCGTCGATTACGTGGTGCTTGACGGCGCGGTGAACTCCGGCGTCAGGCAGTCGGTCATGTGGCTTCAGCGTGCGCTCGGGCCTGCCTACAAGGGCCGCATTGACGGCGTGATGGGGTTTAGCACGCTGGAGGCGGTCAAGGCCGTCAACAACCATGATGCGCTGGTCGACCGCATCTGCGACATTCGCATGAATTTCCTGCGCCACCTCAACACCTGGTCGGTGTTCGGCAAGGGCTGGGCGACACGGGTGTCGGAGGTGCGCTCGATCGGCAAGGCGTGGGCCTCCGGCAGCACGCCGCAGGTTGCTAGCTTCATGGATGGCGGCCAGGCCAAGGGCTATATCGAGGACGCCCAGACTGCGCCTGGCAATGGTGTTGCCGACGCCGCCACGGGCGCCGGTATCGGTGGCGGCGGCCTTGCCGGCACCTTGCAGGGCTTGCAGGAGCAGCTGACGCCGCTGTCCTACTCCAGCGAGTGGATCACCAAGGTCGTAGTCGTCCTAGGCATCGTCAGCGTGCTGATGCTGGCCGGCGGCGTCGGCTATCGCTGGTACGCCACGCGCAAGGCCGCGCGGCTGGCGCAGGCGCTGGGGACGGTGTGACATGGGCGCGCGCGGGATCCTCCGCACCATCGAAGGCGGCCGGCTCGCCTTCTGGTGTCCGGGCTGCAACGAAGTGCACCAGGTCGCCGTCGGCGAGGGTGAAGGCCCCCGCTGGGGCTTCAACGGCGACTATGACAAGCCGACGTTCACGCCATCGGTGCTGATCCGGAGCGGGCATTATGTGCCCGGTCAGGAAGGTAGGCTTTGCTGGTGCACCTACGAGACGAGAACCGGCGACAAAGCGCCATTCCACTGCTCTGTCTGTCACTCCTTCGTGGCAGACGGCCAGATCCAGTTTCTCGGCGATTGCACCCATGATCTGGCCGGGCAGACGGTCGCGCTTTCGCATATCGACACTGGGGCGCAAGACCAATGATCGCGGCTCTCTACGCCATCCCTTATGTCGGGCCGTTTCTCGCTTTCGCGACCTCCCGCATCGGCCTGCCGCTGGTCGTCGCCGGCGGCGTCATCTTCTTCTACGAGGGCGTGCCGATCGGGCCGCTGCGCGACATCCCATATGCCGGTCCGGCGCTCGCCGGCCTGGTCGACGGCCGTGTCGATCGAGAATACGCGGCCGGCCAGAAGGCCGAGGCGGCGCTATGGCAGGAGAAGATCAAACTCGCCGCCATCGCCCAGGCCGCCGACACCAAGACGCGCCAGCAGGACATCGATGCGGCGGCGCAAGCCTACATCGACAAGCAGCACAGCGACGCCGGCCGCATCGCCGAGCTGCATCGCGCCCAGAAGGATGAAGACAATGTTCCGCCCGATCCCACGAAGCCTGCTGGTTGCAAGCCTGCTGGCATCTCTGCAGGGGTGTCAACACGACTCGATGGCATCGGTAGATAGCCTGCTGCCGAAGCCGGCCGTCCATGTCGATCCGAGCGTCACGAAGGAATGCGAGGGCGTCGTCGACATCCCGCACCGCTTCATTCCGTATGACGAGGCGATCGGTCTCTGGGCGGAGGACCGGCGGATCTCCGGCGAATGCAAGCGCGGCAAGCATGCCGCGATCGTGATCATCAAGGTGCTGGCGCGATGAAGCGCGCCGCCGAGTTCGACAACGGCATCTAGGAGGACGGGGCGCATGGCGACATCGGCGACGAAAAGCCTGGAGATGATGGTCGGCGGCCTAGTCGCCGCGATGGAAGGCGTCCAGCGTGACGTCACCGAAATCCGGCGCGACATCAAGGAATCAGATGCTCGTGCCGCGTTGAGTTACGAGCAGTCCGAGCACCGTGCCGCCGCCAGTCGATCGAAGATGTACGCCAAGACCGACGAGCTGGTCGACCGGCTTGCTGAAACCGAGAATGCTGTGAAAACGCTCACCGATGACATGAACGAGGTCAAGGCCGTCACCGCAGAGGTGACCCGCTGGAAGCTGATGGGCATGGGTGCGCTGGGCGTCACCGGCATCGCCTTCGCGTCGATGGGCTCTCTGATCACCTATTTCTGGTCCGACATCTGGCGCGCGCTGCGCGGCATGTAGATCCGCGCCCGGCGGTTCCGGGCAACATCATCATAGGAAAACCCCATGACCACCACCATCAAGGTGAACACCAACGGCAACTATGTCTCGACCATCAAGATCAACGGCGTAGAAGCGGGCACCGTTGGCCCCGGCACGATGGTCGAAAAGTCGTTCTGCCTGCCGCACAACAACGGCGGTCCCTCGGTATTCGAAGTGTTCGAGCGTCCGGCCACGGCCGAGGAGATCGAGGCTGCGAAGCCCGCCGCTCCCGCCGACTGAACTCTTAACCACTCGTAAAATCGTTTCGAGTATCGCCCGTCTCGGCTCACGCCGGGGCGGGCTTTTTGCGTTTTTGGAACTATTTTAGCGAAAACTGATTGAATCGCTTGGCGGGGAGTATGAGTGCATGAGTGCTGACCGGCTGAAGTTCATCAAGCCGCAGGAGCCCCTTCTGGTGCTGGAGCCGCCTGTCAGCGACGATTGGCTGCACGAAATCAAATATGACGGCTTTCGTATCCAGCTGATCCTCGACTGGGCCGGTGCGCGCGCCTTCACCAGGAACGGCCACGATTGGTCGAAACGTTTCTGGCCGGTCGTCGATGCTGGCGAAAAGCTGCCGGCGAAATCGTTCATCATCGACGGCGAGATGATCGCGCCCGAGCCGGACGGACGGCCGAACTTTCACGCCATGCACTCCCGCATGGCCTGGAATGCCGAGCTGCTCGCCTTTGTCGCCTTCGACATCCTGCACAAGGATGGCGAGGATCTGCGCCAGCGGCCCGCGATCGAGCGCAAGGCGATGCTCTGGGATCTCGTCAAGCCCGCCACCGGCATCATCCAGTATAGCCAGCATGTCGAGGGCGGCGGCGCCGACTTCTTCGCCGCGGTCGACAGGATGAACCTCGAAGGCATGGTGTCGAAGCGAAAGGCGAGCCCCTATCGAAGCGGCGAGTCCGATGCCTGGGTGAAAACCAAATGCTGGGATGTCGACGAGCTCGACCTGATCGGCGTGAAACGGCAGGCCGGCAAACAGACCGAAGGGTTGTTCTCCAGGGACGGCAAATATGTCGGTAAGGCCGTCATCGCCACCACCCGCGCCATCAAGGACCGGCTGTGGCGACGCATCGAGCGAGCCCGCGCCAAACAACCGGCCGGCGTGCCAACAGCGGTCGTCGATGGTGACGTCGAATGGGTCAAGCCGGGCAGCATCACCGCCGCCGTGCGGCACCTGAGGGGCGAGCCGAAGCTGCGCCATGCCTCGGTGCAGGGCTTTCGCGAAGACGGAACCTAAGCGCCCCATCGAGCTTATTGGCGTCATGAGCACACGAAGCACCAACTTCCTGTACGAGTGGATCTCGAAAAACGTGCCTGAAACAGTCGGCGCAGATATCATCTCGGTGAGTGACATGACGGTCAGGCTATTTGCCGACGCGAAGGCTGCCGGCATAGGAAGTGTTGAGCTCGAGGAGGATATTGGCAGCGTCTACGAAGCGATACTAGACGCGTTCGTCCATCACGACGCCGGCTTGGTCGATTGAGGACCACCGGTCAACCTTTTAAACGGTCTCGATGGCGCCGCCGCTGCGTTCGTCAAGAGTCGGCTTGACCGAGAACAGGAATTTGTTCTTATTCCGTTCTCATGCCGGAACCCTACGCACCCAAGCATCGCGACTATCCGCTGTCCAATCTGAACGATGGACGGCGGCTCGTCCGCGTGACCTGCCGGTACTGCAAACGCCTGCACAACTACTTCCCGGACGATCTCATCCAGATATTCGGTGACGTCGACGTCGACTCGCTGGCCCGTCGTATGACGTGCGAGAACGGATCGGATCACGGCATGCTCAACATCGAGGCGTTCTCCCCGACCGGCAGGGAAGCCGTAGGATTGCGCATCCGGCGCCTGGTAGCCCTGAAGATCCAGCGCGTCCCGATCTGGCGCGAGGAGCCGCCGCGGTGACCGATCGCCTCAAGGTCCGTTTGGCCTATCAGCGCGGCTGGCAGGTCGTCGACAACGACCATGTGATCGAGACCTTCGACAGCAAGGTCGAGGCGTTCTCCTATGTCCACGCCAAGGGCGCCCGGGTTTGGCTGGCCTGGAGCCGGACCGAGATCGGCGGTAGGTCGCCACCGTATGATTTCGCGGCCCAATTCCAGCAAGATGGCGTCGGGCGCATCATGAAAACGCTGCACGGTCCATCCGCTGGCACATGGTTCTGGACATGTTCGGACCGCGGCGCGCGTGGCACGGTGGCCACTAAGGATGAAGCGGTGGTCGAGGTCGCCTACACTCGACGCGTTATCGGAGCGGATTTGCCGCGCTGAGTGGGACAACCGGCCCGAAAAACATAATGAAATCTCGCAAAGCCGGAGTGCCCACTTTTCAGCAAGCCATTGAAATCTAACGTTTCAGGAATTCCGTCCGGGGGCACCAGCTCCGATCGACGACTACCCGAGAGCCAGAGCCTTCCGGGCGCCCCGATATCCTATGACGCGCTCGCAATTTGGGCGGATACCCCAACCCTGGTGAACGTGTTGCGTACCCTGACGGATTTGTAGACGTAAGCGACCCAGAGTCCGGTAAGGACAAACGAGACTATCGGCGCCGCAAGCGCGCCTCCGGTGACCACTTGCCCGACCGCAACCCCGAGAGCAGCGGAAACCCAGGCAGCGTCCAGGATGAAAACCACCGGGATTGCAAGCCACTGGATGAGAAACAACTGCTTGAACCAAGAGCTCCGCCTCAGCATGGCAACCAGCACCACCAGTTGAAGCACCAGAAATGCCAGCAGCAAAGCAACCTCACCATAGACTACCATGGGTCCATTCGGCACCAGCATGAGTTGGTTGTAGCCATCGCTCGAGGAACCCAATACGAGAAGTGTGCGCAGCGGTGACAATGCCTGGCCGATCGCCAGCAGCATCAACCAGCCACCGATGCCTACAAGAGTCTCAGGATTCTGTGATGGCTTCGTGGCTGATCGAACAGCAAAGAAAACAGGCACGCCGATCAACAGCAGCACGATTGCCCAATGCCAGATGGAAAACGACCCCATTTTACCCCTCTCCCTTATTTATGCCCTTCTAGGTTGTATCAGATTTCAAACTCAACTCAAGAGGTGAGTCTCGTCTGAAACCAGGTTTTATGCCGAAGCGACGATTTCTCCTGTCTGCTCCTGACTCTTTCACGCCCCGATCGCCGCCACCAGTATTCTATTCTGCCTGCGTATCGCCGCGCGCAGCTCGGGGATCTTCGCCGCGTCGCGCTTCACGAATTCGATGAACATCATGTTCATGTTGTTGAAGATCAGTTCGCCGAGCGCCGCCCCATCGATGTCCTGCCGCACCAAGCCAAGGGTCTGCAGGCGGGCGATCAGGGCGCGGATCTGTTCGGTCAGCGCGCGGTCGAGCCCGGTGTAAGCCTGACCGAACGGGCTGTCGGGCAGTTGCGTCGAGATCGCCATGGCCTGCCGCCACATCTCCTTGCTGAGATAGTGCAGCGAGTGTTCGATGTAGATGCCGATCAGCGTGTCCAGCGCATCGCCGACATTGGCCGGCGGCCTGGCGACGACCCCCTGCCCGGCATTGAGCACCTCGTTGACCTCCAGCGAGACGATGGCGCCGAGGATGTCGCCCTTATTCTGATAGTAATTGTAGATCGTACCGACCGAGACTTCGGCTTGGGCGGCGATCGCCTCGATCTTGGCGCCTTCATAGCCGGCCTCGCGAAACAGTTCCGCCGCCGCCTCGATGATGCGGCGGTGCCGGTCCGCCTTTTGCCTTGCCCGCAATCCGCTCATCCCAGCCTCTTGCCATAAAAACAGAATTGACTCAATTTTAGAATTGGTTCAACTTTTTGCAAGAAGCCACAAAGGCAAGGGAGAACACTCGATGTCCGCTAAACCTGCATCCAGGAATCCGCTTTCCGTTCTGAAGAGCCATCTGCATGCGGCGTGTGCCGCAACGGCGCTGCTGCTCGGAGCCGGCAGCGCTGCCCAGGCCGCCGACCTCAACGCGCTGATCTGGTGCGATCACGCCGATCCGGCGCTGCTGCAACCCTTCGAAGAGGCCAATGGCGTCAAGGTCAACGTCAAGGAATTCGAGGGCACAGGCGCCGGACTGGCCATCGTCGAACAGTCGCAGCCGGGCGACTGGGACGTGATGGTGATCGATAGCATCGACATACCGCGCGGCGTCGAGAAGGACCTGTTCGAGCCGCTGCCGGACGACAGACTGCCGCTGGCCGACCTGTTCCCGCAGGTGAAGATGGACGGTTCCACCGTGGTCGGCAGCAAGCGCTACGGCATCACCGAAAAGTTCGGCTACAACACGATCGGCTACAACAAGACCAAGGTCGATCCGGCCGACATGCAGTCGATGGCTGCCCTCACCAGCGACAAGTACAAGGGCAAGGTCGCCATCTACGATTACTATCTGCCGGTCATCGGCATGGCGGCACTCGCCATCGGCAAGACGACTGCCGATCTGACCGAAGCCGACCTGCCCGCCCTCAAGGACGAACTTCTCAAGATGAAGGCCAATGCCAAGCTGGTCGGCGAAGTGACCGCCAGCCAGACGGCGCTGGCGACCGGCGAGGTCGACATACTGGTTGGCGGCGGCGAATGGGTGACGGCGGGGCTGGCCAAGGAGAACCCGGCGCTGGACTTCTCGATTCCTAGGGAAGGCGCGGTTCTATGGTCGCAGTCGCTGGCCATGTTCAAGGATTCCAAAAACAAGGACATGGCGCTGAAATTCATCCAGTACATCATGAGCCCGGAAGGCCAGGCGCGGCTCGCCACCTCGTCCTGCTACTGGGGCATGCCGGCGAACACCAAGGCGGCGCTGACCGACGAGCAGAAGAAGATCCTGCGCTTCGACGAGCAGCCGGGCTTCCTGGCACGCGCCCAGGCCTATCCGGCGCCGAACGCCGATCTCGACAAGAAGATGCAGGACATGTGGACCGAAATGCTGCAGGCGAAATGAGCGATTGCGGCTAATGAAGTCAATTGGAAGCAACGGGCGTGCTTTGCCCTGGGCGCTGGTGACGCCGGCGCTCGGCTGGACGCTGCTGTTCTTCGTGCTGCCCTTCATCGCCATGGGGTTTTCCAGCCTCACCGCGCATGAGGGCGGCGGCTTCACGGCGTCCAACTACAGCCAGTTCTTCACCAACCCTTCCTACTGGCAGGCGATGGTGAACTCGCTGCAGGTCACCGCGATCGTCACCGTCGTCTCGGTGCTGCTCGCCTATCCCTTTGCCTGGATCCTGGCCGAACAGGTGCCGGAACGCTGGCAGCGGCTGGCGCTGATGCTGGCCGTGCTGCCGTTCTGGACCTCCTATGTCGTGCGCTCCTACTCCTGGCTGCTGGTGCTGGCGCAGAACGGTGTGATCAACCGCGCGCTGACCGGCTCGGGCCTGTTCAGCGAACCGGTGCAGTTGGCCAACACGCGCTTCGCCACCGTCACCGGTTTTGTGCATTTCTTCGTCATGCTGTTGACGCTGACCATCTTCGCCAATCTCAAGCAGCTCAGTCCGAGCTACCGCAAGGCCGCCGCCGACCTCGGCGCCGGGCCGGTGCGCACTTTCCTGCATGTCGTGCTGCCGCTGACCTTGCCCGGCATCATGGTCGGCGCCTTCCTCACCTTCGTGCTGTGCATCGGCGACTACATCACGCCGCAGATCCTGGGCGGCAACAACGAGCTTCTGATGCCGCAGTTGGTGATGATGCAGATCGGCCGGCGCGGCGATTTTCCGCTGGCCTCGGCGCTGTCGATCATCCTGATGGCGGTGGTCACCATTGCCTACCTCGCCTGCGCCCGCTGGCTGAAGATCGAGCGGGCCTGAGATGCGCAGGATCGTCCGCATCGCCTCCTGGCTCTACGCCGTCCTGATCTACGGCTTCATCTTCCTGCCCGTGATCGTGCTGGTGCTGTTTTCGCTGCAGGCGACGTCGTTTCCGATCCCGCCCTTCACCGGCCCGTCGCTGCGCTGGTACGACGCGGTTCTCTCCGACGTCAGGCTGACCTCGGCTCTCTCCGACGTCAGGCTGACCTCGGCGCTGGTCAATTCGCTGCTGGTCGCGTCCATCTCGTCGCTCGCCGCCGTCACGCTCGGCTTCCTCTCCGCCTGGGGTTTTGCGCGCTTCGTCCTGCCCGGCTCCGGCCTGCTGCGCGGGCTGATCACCCTGCCGCTGACGGTCAGCTACCTCATCATCGGCATGGGGCTCCTGGTGCTGTTCAACTGGGCCGGCGTGCCGAAGTCGCTGCTGGCCGTCGGCATCGGCCATGTCGTGATCAACCTGCCGCTGTGCTTTGCCATCATCTACAGCCAGATGGGCGACCACCAGATCAACATCGAGCGCGCCGCGCGCGACCTCGGCGCGCCGGAATGGAAGGTGCTGCTGCTGATCACCGTGCCGGTCATGGCGCCTGCCATCTTCGCCGGTTTCTTCCTGTCGATGACCTTCTCGTGGGACGAGTTCGTGATCTCCTTCCTGCTCACCCGCTTCGACACCACGCTGCCTGTTGAAATCTGGAACCTGCTGCGCTCCGGCCTCAATCCCAAGACCAACGCGGTCGGCTCGCTGGTCTTCGCGGTCTCCATCGTGCTGGTGGTGCTGTTCGAACTGACATTGCTGCGAAGGAGAAAGGCATGACCGCGCCTTTGGTCGATATCCGCTCCGTCTCGCACCGCTTCGGCCAGCAAACCGTGCTGAAGAATGTGTCGTTGCAGATCGAGCCCGGCAGCTACACCATCCTGCTCGGACCCTCGGGCTCCGGCAAGACGACGCTGCTGTCCATTCTGGGCGGCTTCGTCACGCCCAGCGAAGGCAAGGTGTTCATCCGTGGCGAGGACTGCACGTCCGTGCCGCCGGCCAAGCGCCCGACGACGACGGTGTTCCAGGACTACGCGCTGTTTCCGCATATGAGCGTCGGCGGCAATGTCGGTTTCGGCCTGCGCATGCAGGGTGTCGACGGCACGACCCGGGCGGCAAAGGCACGCGAGGCGCTGGCGCTGGTTGGACTGGCCGCAGCCTTCGACAAGAAACCGCATCAGCTTTCCGGCGGCCAGCGGCAGCGCGTGGCCCTGGCGCGTGCGCTGGTGATCGAGCCGGCGGTGCTTCTGCTCGACGAGCCGCTCGGCGCGCTCGACCTCAAATTGCGCCGGCAGATGCAGGATGAATTGAAGGCGATCCAGAAGCGCGTCGGCACCGCCTTCATCCATGTCACCCACGACCAGGAAGAAGCGATGGCGCTGGCCGACCATTGCGTGGTGATGAATGACGGGCGCATCGAGGACGAAGGCCCGCCCGAGCGCGTCTATGCGCGGCCGGCGACGCGCTTTTCCGCGACCTTCATGGGCGAAAGCACGATCCTTGCCGGCACAGTCGCGGAGGCCGGGGACCTGACAAGCACTGTTGCGACGCCGGTCGGGCCGGTTTCACTGCCCAGCGCGTTGCCGGCGGGCTCCGCCGTTGCGCTGGCCATACGGCCGGAGCATCTTGTCCTCGGCATGGCCGTAGGCACCGTACAGCTCGGCTCCGCCAAGGTGAGCGATGTCGTCTTCCAGGGCAGCTTCAAGCGCGTGCTTGCGGCTTCCATCGAAGATCCCTCGGTGCAATTCATCGCCAAGTTGCCCGCTACAGCGACCGTCCAGCCGGGCGACACGGTCGCGATTTCCTGCGATACCGACCAGATCGTCCTGCTGACGGATTGAACATGGGTACGCTTCCGCTCATCGACGCTCCCGACTGGTACGAGACCATCCGCATGAGCGATGGCGTGACGCTGATCCATGAGCCGTGGATCAAGCCGTTCTTCCGCTGCAATATGTGGCATGTGCGCGGCCGCGACCGCGACCTCCTGTTCGACACCGGGCTTGGCCATTTCAGCCTCCGGCGTCACGTGCCGCTGGTGAGCGAGCGCAAGCTCATCTGCGTCGCCAGCCACACGCATTTCGACCATATCGGCTGCCACCACGAATTTCCCGATCGCTGTGTGCACGCGGCCGAGGCTCAAATCCTCGCCGATCCGCGCAACGAATGGACGGCCGCCGGCACCTACGCGACCGACGAGATGTTCGATGGCATGCCGCGAGGCTGGGACACGGCGCGCTACGGCATTCTGCCCGCACCCGCCGGCCGCTTGCTCAACCATGGCGATGTCGTCGATCTCGGCGACCGTGCCTTCGAGGTGATCCACACGCCCGGCCATTCACCCGGCGGCATCGCGCTCTACGAAAACAGGACGGGCATCCTGTTATCCGGCGACATCATCTATGACGGCCCGCTGATCGACGATGTCTATCACTCGGACATATCAGACTACATGGCGTCGCTCATTCGCCTGCGCGACCTCGATGTCTCGGTCGTGCATGGCGGCCATTTCCCAAGCTTCGGCAAGGTGCGCTACCACCAGCTTGTCGACGAGTATCTGGAACAGAAGCGGCAAGCCGGCTGCCATCTGCGGAAGGGTTCATAGCTGAGTTGAGCGTGATTTCCTCGATCAGCACGCGCTACTCGGTCCGGCGATCCGTTGGCGCAGCGGTTGGAACGCCCGCAGCCGGTTTCGCTTCCAGCCAGAAACGACACGCCTCGCCAAGTCAGGTCCGAGTTACAGCGCCCTTTGCGGGCATGGCGCCCCGGCGGCATCGCCACAGCGCGACGCCGTGGGCTGAGGTCGGAAGCTCGTCTCTTCGGACTGGCGCACCAGTTCGGCAAAGAGAAGCGCGAAGCTTCCCAGCATCAGAAATACGATGATCAGGCGTGTTACCGGCAATATGTCGGCCTCGACTGGCTAGCCCCACGCCACCCAACCAATGCCGGCTAACATGACCGGTCCGGCTTTACGAGAGTTTAAAGCCGGTCTTAACCATCACATTCGCGTAGCCTTTGACATGATGCGCGAACGGCAAGCCGCATTCCGCCGCTCCGCGGTCGCCTCGACGCGCGCGGCTCTCTTTGCAGACACGGCCCGCCCATGCTACCCCGGCGCTGGCGCGTCCCGGTAACCGGCCGCCGCCAATGGGTCGTCATCGGGAAGCCATGAGCACAGCCGCCAGCCGCATCGCCTTCGTCTCGTCCGACACCGCTGACGCCAAGGCGGCGCTGGAAAGCCTGTCGGCGCGCTATGGCCAGTCCTCCGTCGAGGATGCCGGGATCGTCGTCGCGCTCGGTGGTGACGGCTTCCTGCTGCAGACCCTGCGCGACACGATGGGGACCGGCAAGAAGGTCTACGGCATGAACCGTGGCACCATCGGTTTCCTGATGAACGAGTACCGGTTCGGCGGGCTCACCGAGCGGATCGCGGCCGCGGTCGCCGAAACGATCCGCCCGCTGGAAATGCTGGCCGAAACCTCGGAAGGCGAAACGCTTTCGGCGCTGGCGATCAACGAAGTGGCGCTGTGGCGGCAGTCCTACCAGACGGCCAAGATCCGGATCACCGTCGACGAGCAAATACGGCTCGAGGAACTGAGCTGCGACGGCGTGATGATCGCGACGCCGGCCGGGTCCACCGCCTACAATCTCTCCGCGCACGGGCCGATCCTGCCGCTCGATGCGCCATTGCTGGCGCTGACCCCGGTCAGCCCGTTTCGCCCGCGCCGCGGGCGCGGCGCGCTGCTCTCCAACAAGGCGACCGTGCGCTTCGACATTCTCGAGCCGGAAAAACGGCCCGTGAACGCCGCCGCCGACCATACGGAAGTCAAGGCGGTGACCTCGGTCACGGTCAGGGAATCGCCAACAGCGACGGCGACGTTGCTGTTCGATCCCAACCATTCCTGGAACGAACGCATCCTCGCCGAACAGTTCCGTTACTGAGCCGGCGCGGCGAACTGCACGGGGGTTAAGTATCCCGATTAAGGTTACAACTTCACAATCGCGCCAATCACGGCCGTTTCTGTTGACAAATCGAGGGCTTGCTCCTAATTGCAATACCAATCTTGCAGGCGCGTGGCGCTTGCCGCGACAGACGTCGTTAGACGCCGTTGCGCTTCCCCGAACCAGCCAAAGACAACAACAATTGTCCTCAGACACCACGACCGCTCCAGAAGCGTTGACCTTTTCAGACCTCGGCCTGTCGCCGAAGGTTCTTTCCGCAGTCACCGATGCCGGCTACACGCAGCCGACACCGATCCAGGCTGGTGCCATCCCGCACGCGCTTCTCGGCAAGGATATTCTGGGCATCGCCCAGACTGGCACCGGCAAAACGGCTTCCTTTGTGCTGCCAATGCTGACCCGCCTCGAAAAAGGCCGGGCTCGTGCCCGCATGCCGCGCACGCTGATCCTGGAGCCGACGCGCGAGCTCGCCGCACAGGTCGAAGAGAATTTCATCAGATACGGCAAGAACCACAAGCTCAACATCGCGCTTTTGATCGGCGGCGTGTCGTTCGATGAGCAGGACAAGAAGCTGGAGCGCGGCGCCGACGTGCTGATCGCGACGCCCGGCCGCCTGCTCGACCACCGCGAGCGCGGCAAGCTGTTGCTCAACGGCGTCGAGATCCTCGTCATCGACGAAGCGGACCGCATGCTCGACATGGGCTTCATCCCCGACATCGAGCGCATCTGCGAGATGATCCCGTTCACCAGGCAGACGCTGTTCTTCTCGGCGACGATGCCGCCGGAGATCACCAAGCTCACCGAAAAGTTCCTGCATGCGCCGGTGCGCGTCGAGGTTTCCAAGGCCGCGTCCGCGGCGACCAACATCATCCAGCGCCTGGTCAAGTCCGGCTCCAAACCATGGGACAAGCGCGAGACCTTGCGCAACCTGATCAAGGCCGAAGATGCGGAGCTGAAGAACGCCATCATCTTCTGCAACCGTAAGGTCGAGGTGGCGGAGCTGTTCCGCTCGCTGCTGAAGTATGATTTCGACGCCGGTGCGCTGCATGGCGACATGGACCAGCGCGCGCGCATGCAGATGCTGGCCAATTTCCGCGACGGCAAGCTGCGTTACCTGGTCGCCTCCGACGTCGCCGCGCGCGGTCTCGACATCCCCGATGTCAGCCACGTCTTCAATTACGACGTGCCGATCCATGCCGAGGACTACGTTCACCGCATCGGCCGCACCGGACGCGCCGGGCGCTCTGGAAAATCCTTCACCATCGCGACCAAGTCGGACACCAAGTACATCGACGCCATTGAGCGGCTGATCGGCAACAAGATCGAGTGGCATGACGGCGACCTGTCGACAGTGGTCGCCAGCGAAGGCGAGGACGATGCTCCGCGCCGCGGCAAAGGCGCGCCGCGCCGTGCCGGCCGCAAGGACGACGACCGCAAGGACCATGATCGCAGGGAAAAGGGCGGCGAGCGCAAACCACGCGAACGCCACGCCAGGCACAGCGAAGAAGCGGCACCGGAAACGGTACGCGAGGATCAGCCGCCAGCCGAGGCCGCGGTCGCCGACATCGGCGAACGCCGCTCGCGCAAGGAAGCGATCCGGTCGGAAAACACCGAGCGCAAATCATCCGATCGCAACGAGCAGCGCGCACCGGAACGCGGCGACACCAGGCCGCAGCGCGACAGCAACCGCCCTGCCCGCCAACGCCATCAGGAAGACAACGATTCGACCGTCGGCTTTGGCGATGACATGCCGGCCTTCATGAAGATCGTCGCCAAGGTCTGATACGACGGCGCTGCGCGTCTTTTTGGACGCGCAAAAGTAGCCGTTTGCGAAAACGACCAGCCGGCTGGAAGGTGCGCCGAATACGACGCGCCGTAAAGCACCCAGGCATTTCGCCTGCCAGCCGGAATCCGGCAAGTGGCCGATTCGTATCGTCAAATCGAGGCCCTCGGCACCGAGATCGACAAATCCGTCGGAAAGCTGGAGGTCAACCTCGACCCGAGGATGGGTCCGCATGTAATCGGCGATTACCGGCATGAGGAAATCCGGACCGAACAGAATTGGTGCGCTCACGCGCAGGATGCCTGACGGCTCCGATCGCTGGTTGCGGATCACAGTACCCGCCAGACAGGGGCAATCAATTGTCGGGAAGCGGCATTGGTGTGTCACTCAAGGTCCGCAGGTAAGCGATGAGGTCTGCTCGCTGCTTCTCGTCCCGCAGACCCGGGAAAATCATATCTGTTCCGGGCAAAGCGAATGCCGGATTTGAGATAAAAGAATTGAGGTCCTCAAAGGTCCAAGTGCCGCCGGCTTCCTTTATGGCTGACGAATACGGGACATCGCTTTGTGAGGCCTTCGGCCGCCCTACGACGCCCCACAGATTGACCCGTTTGGGAATCTTGAGGCTCGGTGATGCAAGATGACAGGCCCCGCACGTTCCGTCGAAAATTTCCTTGCCCGATTCAGCGCTTGCCGATGCAAGTCGAGCCGAAATCGACGCAATGGCCGGTCGTCCGGCGCCATGACTGCGCAAGTAAGCCACGACGTCGTCGTGACCCCTGAGCTTGGCCAAATGTATGGGCGGATTTCCATTTGATGTCAGTGCGTTGACCTCTGCCCCGGCGTCCACAAGATGGATGACGCACTGAAGGCAGCCATTTTCGGCAGCCACGTGCAGCGGCGTCTGCGCTTTCGCCACCCGATTTGGATCGGCCCCATTGTCGAGCAACAGCTTCACGATCTCGGCGTGCCCAGCCTTGTTGGCGGCGTAGAGTGGCGTTCTTTGCCAGCTGACGGGCAGGTTGACGTCCGCGCCACGATTGATCAGAAGTTTGGCTAACTCGACATTTCCGCCTTCGCAGGCGATGTAGAGCGCCGTAACGCCGTCAATTTCGTTAATCGCGGCGCCTTTGTCCAAGGCGGAAGTCACCGCCGCGACGTCGCCGTTCCTGACAAGATCACCTAAGTGGCTCGCCTGGGCGGGCAGTGTAAAAAGCCAAAGGACGCACGAAGCCGATATCGCCCAGATGCGCGCCCGCTTTATCATTGTATCCTCCCTGATGAGAGTCCTGACGGGCTTGCCCTTAGAATTAGGGCTTGCTGGCGGCCGACATGGCAACGGTAGCCTAGAATGGCCGCTTTCGCCTCGGAGGCAGACTAAATGTCTGATCCAAGCATGCCCGTTTATGAGTTCACGCGCGCTAGCCAGCCTGGCTCGCCCTTTACATCGGTCCAGGCATCATCTTGGTCGGTTTCTCCAGCATCGGAAATTCGGCCTTGCTGCATTTCACGTTCGGGTTCGTCGGACTGAACATCCCGTTCGGGTTGTCCGTCAGCCAGGCGTGAAGATCGTAGTGCACGAACTCCCGCGGGATGAGCGGATAGTGCCCCTCCATCGGTCCCATGAAGGTTTGGCCGAAAAGCTTCGGGGGTTCCTTGATGTCTGGTGTCAGAGGCACCAGCCATTCCACGCCCACCAGGTGCAAGCCCTTCTTGGTCGGTTCGTAAATCAGCACATTGGGGTGCATCGGGTCGAGTTTTTGGCCAATACTCGGGACGTTGACGAAATGGATACCCATGGCGCCTTTCGGGTAATCCATCGCACCCGCTATCTTTTCTCCGCTGTAGTAGACGCAGCCGACTGTCGACAGATAGAGGTCGCGGACGGCTGCGGTGTAGTCCTCATATTTGGCCAGCGACTTTTTCAAGGCATCTATGTCGGCCTTGTTGACGTCCTCGGCCCGAGCCGTGGCTAGGCCCAACCATGCGCTCATCAGGCTTGTTAAAGTAAGGACGCCGCAGCGCCCAAGGCTGGCTGTTCTTGGCATGCATTCCTCCCAGATTTTCTCATCTGGCCGTGCAAGACCCGAGGCGGGAAAAATGCTGATTGCGCGGCCAGTTACACCGCCTCATCCCCTACGGAACGGCGACGATGGTATTCCTTTCCGTGGTTGCGGGGAAGTTTTTATTTAGCAACAACTAATATTCCGGTGCTGATCCGGAGAGCGCCCATAACAGCTCGAACAGAAACGGCCCCAACGCGGGGCCGTTTCGCATTCCCTCGCCGAACAGATCAGGTAAGCGGCGACAACTGGATTTCGACGCGGCGGTTCTGGGCACGGCCTTCGGCCGTCGCGTTGGATGCGACCGGACGCGTCTTGCCGAAGCCGGTGACCGCGAAGCGGCGCTGATCGACGCCCTGGCCAGACAGATAGTTGGCGACCGCCAGGGCGCGCCGCTGGGACAGGTCGAAATTGTGCTGATCCCCACCAGTCGAATCGGTGTGGCCGAACACATCGACCGTGGTCTGCTTGAACTTCTTCAGCACCAGCGCGACCGAGTTCAGCACCTGGTAGAAGCCGGGCTTCACAGCGTCCTGATCTGAGTTGAAGGTAATATCGGAGGGCATGTTGAGGATGATCTGGTCACCGCTACGGGTGACACTGACGCCGGTACCCTCGAGTTGCCGGCGCAGTTCGGCTTCGTTCTGGTCCATGGTGGCGCCGATGGCACCGCCGGCGAGCGCACCGATGCCCGCGCCGATCAGCGCGTTGCGGCGGTCATTGCCGCCGGCAAGCAGGCCAAGGCTGGCACCCGCCAAGGCGCCAAGGCCAGCGCCGGCAGCGGTGTTGGAAATCTTCTGGTCGCCTGTATACGGATCAGTGGTGGTGCAGGCACTCACGAGCACAGCCGTCGCCACGACGACGAGCACAGTCTTTTTCATAGGATGGTCCCTCTCCAAGTCACGCCTTGCGGTGGCGCCAAATCAGCCCTTGCGGCGACTTGTACCATGAATTGCGGCGAAAAGCGGAACGGCAAAAACGCCGCCCACGGCTTTTCCGGGGACCAATACCCCGTCGAAGGCGCCGCATCGCCGCACTGGGATGGCCTGAAGGCTACCAGAGATTCTTGCCATCGATGACCACCACTTCGACTTTATCCAGATCGAAATCATCGAACAGCCGCGAATTGACGCTGATCTTGGGATTATCGAAATCCGGCTCGCCCTTCGACCAGTCCGGCGTTTCCGTGAAGGTGCCGCAGCCGCAGGTGGCGCAAAACCCATGCTTTACGGTCTTCGACCCCCATCGGTAGAAAGAAACGTTCTCCATCGGGCTGGTGAGCTTGAATTGCGATGGAATGTAGTATGCCCAGAGCGAGCCACGTTTCGAGCAGAACGAACAGGTGCATTGCGTCACGGTCCGCGGTGCCTGCGAAACCTCGAACGTCGTCGCCTTGCAATGACAGCTTGCCTTGATGGTCATCAACGAGTTCCTCTCCATTGCCCGCCACCTAAGCGGCAAAGGCAACATAAAGAGGTGCTCCTGACAACTGCCTGTCATCATGCATCCACCGAACCGCGAATGCCCGGTCTGCGGGCATAGACAAGGTCCGGCAAGACGCCAGCCTGCCCCGTTACACGCGTTACACGCGACCGCGGATGTCGTGTCGTCAATAAGAGCGCGGCGGCACGAACAGGCAGATTGTCTTGCCGGCGTCGAGACCGGCCTGATGCGCGCACCAGTGGAACTCACCGTCCGGGCTGTCCTTGACGCGCTTGTCGCTCATGGGAACAACCTCACCCGTGCCGGCGATGACATAACCCTCGGGTTTTTCCAACACTTCGCCAGTATGGGTCGTACGACAATCATAGTTGGCGCAGCATGCGAATGGGTAACTCCAGCCTTGTGGCTTTGCCGCTGTCGGTGTGGCGTCATGCGCGAAGGCAGGTGCCGTCAGCATTGCGATCGCGCCGATTGCGAGGGAAAACAAAAGTCGGCCAGCCGGTTGAACGGCATGGGCCGATCTGGATGTGGCAGCAGACATGGACGCGTTCCTTTCAAACGAGCATCAAGCATTTCGCTTGCCCGTTCCCGGAACGTGTCTTCCCAGCGGCCAGATCGTCAGCTTGCAGATATGCCGCGCCCGGCCATAAATGCTTTTTGTCTCCCCTCAATGCCGTGATGGTGAGCGCAAATGTGAGTCGGCGCAAGAAATTGCTGCGTTCACGAGCATCGCGGCGCATGCCAACCAACCATCCGCTATCGACCGCTGAAATCAACTCCCGGCAAACAGGTATCGACTAAACGGGATTGGTGCGCTGTGGTTCCGGCCTATGGCCGATCGGCAATCACATGCTCTTGATATTGCGGCAGGCCGTCGGCGATGGTGAACCAGCCGGCCTTCGAGCCAACGAAGATGTGCGCGGTCGGGCGGATGGCCGGATCGTCGACAAGGGTTCCCATGGCGACGTGGACGAAAGCGCCGTCGCGGACGAGCGAATAGAGCAATGAGCCGCACCGGCCGCAATGCGCGTCATGGCCGCTTTGGTCACCGAAGATCAGGAGCTGGTCGTGCCCCGCGGTGAGAGCAAACTTGTCACGTTCGATGCCGGCGAAAGGCTTGAAGGCCGAACCGGTGGTGCGGCGGCAGTTCGAACAATGGCAATTCGCGGCATAGATGAATTCGTCCGCGACTTCGTAGTGAACCGCGCCGCAAAAGCACTTTCCAGTGAGCTTGCGAGTCATTCTCTCCTCCGTCGCTAAGGTGCGAAGGGTATGCTCAGATTCAGGTCAGGCCGAGTCGAAAATGGTGGGTTCCGAGAACCGGAGCGGAGCGGACATTCGGGTCCGTGAGCACCGGAAGCGCAGGAAGCCGCCGTTTGCAGGCCGGCCTCACCTTAATATGAGCATAGCCTTAGTCCAGGTCCGCCACGGCTTCACCCGCACCACCTTCGATGCGCTGCGATAACGAGGCTTCCATGAAATCATCGAGGTCGCCATCGAGCACGCTCGACGGGTTGGTGCTCTCGACGCCGGTGCGAAGATCCTTCACCAACTGATAGGGCTGCAGCACATAGGAGCGGATCTGGTGACCCCAGCCGATATCGCTCTTCGACGCTTCGGTGGCGTTTGCAACCGCCTCGCGCTTCTTCAGCTCTTCCTCGTAGAGGCGCGATCGCAGCATTTCCCAGGCCTTGGCCTTGTTCTTGTGCTGCGAACGTTCGGCCTGGCAGGCGACAGCGATGCCGGTCGCAAGGTGGGTGATACGCACCGCCGAATCGGTGGTGTTGACGTGCTGGCCGCCGGAGCCGGACGAGCGATAGGTGTCGATGCGGACATCGGATTCGGAAACGTCGATCTCGATCGTGTCGTCGATGACCGGATAGACCCAGACGCTGGCGAAGGACGTATGGCGGCGCGCATTGCTGTCATAGGGCGAAATACGCACTAGGCGATGGACGCCCGATTCCGTCTTCATCCAGCCATAGGCATTGTGGCCCTTGATCATCAACGTGGCGGACTTGATGCCGGCTTCTTCGCCGTCATGCACTTCCAGCACCTCGACCTTGAAGCGGCGCCGCTCGGCCCAGCGCGTGTACATGCGCAGCAGCATCGAGGCCCAATCCTGGCTTTCGGTGCCGCCGGCGCCGGCATGGATTTCGAGATAAGTGTCGTTCGCGTCGGCTTCACCCGACAGCAGCGTCTCGACCTGGCGGGCCTTCGCTTCGCCCTGCATCGAACGGAGCGCGGCTTCGGCTTCGGCGATGACGCTCTCGTCGCGCTCTTCCTCGCCGAGCTCGATCAGGCCGATATTGTCTTCCAGCGCCTGCGTCAGGCCTCTCACCGAGGCGATGCCCTCCTCGAGGCCCTGGCGTTCGCGCATCAGCTTCTGCGCTTCCAGCGGTTCGTTCCAGAGGCTGGCGTCCTCGGCGCGCACATTGAGGTATTCAAGCCGCTTTATGGCCTGATCCCAGTCAAAGATGCCTCCTCAGCAGGGTGATCGCCTGCCTGATCTCGTCGACAATGTTCTGCGTTTCCGCGCGCATGGCTGGCTGTTCTGTCCTGTTTGCTGAAATTGGTCGGCGATACATAGGGAGGCCGCCGCCGGCTGTAAAGCAAAATGGGCTGGCGCAAGGCCAGCCCATCCGCTCCTGAAAATCGTCAGTAGAGGCCGCCGCCGCCGGACTGGATGGCTTGATTGGCCTGCGGCGACAGCGCGCCACCCGTGGCATTGGAGCCATCGGCGCCCATGCCGATCACCCAATAGCTGTCGGCGGGACCGGTACCCGGCTTGAAGGCTTCGATGATGGTGCCGGGATCACCCGATGCGGCGCGCATGCCGGTCTTGCGATTGATGGCGACCAGACTCATGCCGTCCGGGACCTTGAAGTCGACATTGGGCGTGCCGTCCAGCGCCACCCGCATGAAGTCCTTGAAGATAGGTGCCGCGAGACCACCACCGGTGGCGCCATGGCCAAGGCCGCGCGGCGTGTCGTAGCCCATGTAGAGACCGACGACGAGGTTGGGCGTGTAACCGATGAACCAGGCGTCCTTTTCGTCGTTGGTCGTTCCGGTCTTGCCAGCGATGTGGCGGCCGAGTTCGCCGATGGTGGCGCCGGTGCCGCGCTGCACGACGCCTTCCATCATCGAGGTGATCTGGTAGGCGGTCATCGGATCGAGCACCTGCTCGGAATTGTCGACCAGTTCCGGCTCAGGCTGGTTCTGCCATTCGGGCGCATTGCAGCCCTGGCAGCCACGTTCGTCCTGCTTGAACACCGTCTTGCCGTAGCGGTCCTGGATACGGTCGATGAGCGATGGTTTGATCGACTTGCCGCCATTGGCCATGATCGAATAGGCCGACACCATACGCATCACCGTCGTTTCACCGGAGCCCAGCGCCATCGGCAGATACGGCGCCAGGTGGTCGTAGACGCCAAAGCGCTCGGCATATTCGACGACAAGCTTCATGCCCATGTCGTTGGCAAGCCGCACCGTCATCAGGTTGCGCGACTTCTCGATGCCGGAGCGCAGGGTCGCCGGGCCAGCGACGGTGCCGTCGTAATTCTTCGGCGTCCAGGTCGTGTTGCCGCTCTGGATGGTGATCGGCCCATCCATGATCACCGAGGCCGGCGTATAGCCATTGTCGAGAGCCGCCGAATAGACGATCGGCTTGAACGAGGAGCCTGGCTGGCGCATGGCTTGCGTCGCGCGGTTGAATTCGGACTGCGCGTAGGAGAAGCCGCCGACCATGGCCAGCACACGGCCGGTATGCGGATCCATTGCGATCAGGCCGCCCTCCACCTCGGGAACCTGGCGCAGGCTGTAGGCGCCATCGGAGCCGTCGTTCTTCTGCACGAAGATGACGTCGCCCGGCTTCAACACCTCCGCCGGCGACTTGGCCTTGACGGTCTTGCCGTCGACCACATGGCGCATGGCAAAACCCATGTCTTCCTTGCTGACGGTGCCTTCGACGCGTTCCTTGACGATCTCGCCCGACGCCTGGCGCGCGGGCTGCAAGCCGATCGACAAGCCGGTCGCGGAACTGTCGAGCACGACGGCGAGCGACCATTCGGGAACATCCTCCAGCCCCTTGACGCTGCCCAGCGGCACGCCCCAGTCGCCGGACACGTCGATTGACGTCACCGGCCCGCGATAACCGCGCAGGGTGTCGTATTTCATCAACCCGTTCTGCATCGACTTGCGGGCTATGAGCTGGATCTTCGGATCGAGTGTGGTGCGGACGGAAAGGCCGCCTTCGTAAAGCGCATTCTCGCCATAACGGGCGATGATCTGGCGGCGCACCTCTTCGGTGAAGTACTCGCCGGCGAACAGATAGCTGCCGTTGCGGCGCGGCTTCACGCCCAGCGGCTCGGCCTTGGCGTTGGCACCTTCCTCACGCGTGACGTAGCCGTTCTCGACCATCTGGTCGATGACCCAGTTGCGGCGCTCCAGCGCGCGATCGGCATGCTTGAAGGGGTGGTAGTTGTTCGGGCCCTTCGGCAGGGAAGCCAGATAGGCGGCCTCGGCCACGCTCAGCTCGTTGACCGACTTGTCAAAATAGGTCAGCGCGGCGCCGGCGACGCCATAGGCGCCGAAGCCGAAGAAGATTTCGTTGAGGTAGAGTTCGAGAATACGATCCTTGGGATAGGCCTGCTCGATGCGGAAGGCGAGGATCATCTCCTTGATCTTGCGCTCGTAGGTCTGGTCCGAGGACAACAGGAAGTTCTTCGCCACCTGCTGGGTGATCGTCGAGGCGCCGACCTGACGCCTGCCCGAGCCGAGATTCTGCAGGTTGACGATGATGGCGCGGCCGAGGCCGGTCACGTCGATGCCGGGGTGGTTGTAGAAGTTCTTGTCTTCCGCCGACAGGAAGGCCGCCTTGACGCGATCCGGTATGGCCTGGATCGGCAGATACAGGCGCCGTTCACGGGCATATTCGGCCATCAGCGCGCCATCCGACGAATGGATGCGGGTGGTCACCGGCGGCTCGTATTTGGCCAGCACCTCGTAGTCGGGCAAATCCTTCGACAAATGGCCGATGTAGATGGCAACGCCCGCCGCGACCAGAAGGGCCAGCGTCGTGCCGATGCCGAAAAAATAGCCAATGAGACGAATCATACCCGCTCCAGTCCTTGGTTCGGGAATTTCCTAAACGAAGCCGCCTTTCGCGCAAGCTTTCGAGCCGGTCCCAATCCGTAATCGAAAACCCTTGTCGCCACCATGTGGACAAAATACGGCAATGCCGGATTTCGCGGCCGCGTGCCGGAAATAAAAGCACCGGGTGTTGTCGCCGAGCAACGCCGCCTCCGGTTGCAGGCGCCGCCGGGCATGTCAGCCTCCGGTTCCCGATCCGGCCCTGGCCGAAGCGAAAAGCGCGACGGCATTGGTTATGCTCTGGGCCGCCTTGCCGCGCCAGTCGGCGTCGAGCAGTTGCGCCTCGTCCTTGGCATTCGAGAGGTAACCGAGTTCGATCAGCACGGACGGCACATCGGGTGCTTTCAGCACCTTGAAGCCCGCCGAACGCTGCGGATTGTTGATAAGGCCGACGCTGGTCGACAACTGGCCGACCAGCGTGTGGGCGAAACTCATCGAGAAATTGTGCGTTTCGCGGCGGATCAGGTCGATCAGGATGTCGGTGACTTCCTTGCTGTCGTTCTTGATTTCCATGCCGGCGAACTGGTCGGAGAGGTTTTCCCGGTCGGCAAGCGCCTGTGCCTCGGGATCCGAAGCCTTGTCGGAAACGGTGTAGACGGTGGCGCCGCGAATGCCCTTGACGCTGATTGTGTCGGCATGGATGGAAATGAGCAGATCGGCCTCGTGCTGCCGGGCAATGCGCACGCGGTCGTCCAGACGCAGGAATTCGTCCGTGTCGCGCGTCATGTACACATCGTAATTGCCGACGGCGGCGAGTTTGTCGCGCAGCTCCGTGGCGAAGGCCAGCGTGACGTTCTTCTCAATGGTGCCGTTCAATCCCTCGGCGCCGCCGTCGATGCCACCATGGCCTGGGTCGATGACGACGGTGAAGCGATGGCCCGGATTGGAGACCGGTCCGGTGCCGACCCGCTCTCCCTTGTCGGTCGAAACCGTCGACCCGGTGGTCAGCGCCTGATTGGCCAGCGCGGCATCGAACTCGCGTGCGGAGGCCGCCGATATGTCGATGGCAATGCGGTATCCGGTTCCGTCCTCATTCTTGAGCACATCGAGCTTGTCGACGGCGAAAGGGCCCTTGCCGGTGAGGATCAGCCGCGAAACGCCTTCGCCGAGCTCGCCCAGGCGCACGCCCTTGACCAGGCCGCGTGCCTTCAAGTCCTTGGCGTCAATGGCGAATCTCGTATTCGCGAGATCGAGGACGAGCCGGTTGGGACCGCGCAGCAGGAACCATTTGATATCGGGTTCGCGATCGAAATCCATGACGATGCGCATCTTGGTGGCGTCGCCCGCCATCTTGTAGCCTTTTGCCACGAGCGGAGCGTCGGCGGCTTGGGCAATCGAGGAAAAGGCGGAGGAGATCGTCAGCAGCAGCAAGAGGCGGAAAAAGGCCAGGATCCGGCCGCCAACACGACATCCCTTGTCTGTGAAGTCCGCCGGTCCCATTTCTCTTCCAGTCGCTCCCGGTTTGGCGCCAGGCGCCCGGTCGTTTTTGTCGAAGTGCCGGTTAGGCCGCGAACTCGATTAACGATTGGTATCCAGAGAAGGTTAACCAAGCCTTTTCATACAAGGGTCGAAACCCATCTTACGTTACGGAACTGCTTTTTGCCGGCATCGGAAATCGGGGTTGCCTTCCACCCCGCCAAATCATAAAAGCGATGGTGGATCACTGCAATCCTGGAACCGCCCTCCTCCGCAGCTTCCTGCTACAGGGTCAGATGAAAAAGGCGGCTCCTTTCGCTTCACGCGAAAAGGGTCCAGGTGATCGCGACGAATTTCGCAGGTGTGCGCCCGTGGCGGGGGAATCGCCTGCGTGAGGAAAACGGCCGGGTTTGTTCCCGCGCCGGCTCTGTATGAGCAAACAAGCTGGTCCGGTTCGTCCGGGCTTTGGTTCAAAAGGTTCTGCTGGTGACGATGGCTTCAAGCGCAATCATGGAAAGGTCCGCAACAAACCGCGCCAATATGGCTGCGGGCGGCACCGCCATGGCGCTCAAGTGGCGGCCGGCGGACGTTAAGATATCCGGCACCCACACTCCAGACACGCAGCAGCAGGCATTGCCTCGCAAGCTGCGGCTGACGGCTGCCGGGGGGAAACGAAATAATGCCCAACAAAATGCTGATAGACGCCTCCCACCCGGAGGAAACACGCGTTGTCGTCGTTCGCGGTAACCGTATTGAAGAATTCGACTTTGAATCCCAAGACAAGAAACAGCTCAAAGGAAACATCTACCTAGCCCGTGTAACGCGCGTAGAGCCCTCCCTTCAGGCGGCCTTTGTCGAATATGGCGGAAACCGTCACGGTTTTCTGGCCTTCAGTGAAATTCACCCCGACTACTACCAGATTCCGGTCGCCGATCGTCAGGCACTGCTGCGCGCGGAAGCGCAGGAGGCCGAGGACGAAGAGAACGAGGACGGCGACGGCGATGATCGCCAGAGCCGCGATCGTGGACGGCGCGGCCGCAGGCGCGGCGGCAAGACCCGCGACCGCGGTGAGCACAAGCGCGATGCGGGCGGCGAGGCAGGCGAAGGCTCCGGCGAGCCAGGCGAAGGCAGTGACAATGGCGACATCGTTGTCGAGGAAATTTCCCACACCTCCGAGATCATCGAACACGCTGCCGATACGTCCGAACATGGCGATACGCCCGAACATGCCGGCACGTCCGAGCATGACGAAGCTTCAGCCGAGCAGGACGAAACCGAAACCCGCGAGGGTGGCCCGACATCGATCGCGGCCGCGGTCGAAAGCGATGTGATTTCCGAACCCGTCTCGCAGGCCGAACAGGGCAGCGAAGCGACGTCCGGCGACAATGACCGTGGCATGCTGGAAGAAGTACAGTCCTCGCATCCGGATGATCACGAGGTCGAATCGGTCGGTGCCGAGGATGCGCTGGAAGAGGTGCGCAACCGCCGCAAGCCGGTGCGCCGCCAGTACAAGATCCAGGAAGTGATCAAGCGCCGGCAGATCCTGCTGGTGCAGGTCGTCAAGGAAGAACGCGGCAACAAGGGCGCGGCGCTGACCACCTATCTGTCGCTTGCCGGCCGCTATTCGGTGCTGATGCCGAACACGGCGCGCGGCGGCGGCATTTCGCGCAAGATCACCAGCGCGGTCGACCGCAAGCGCCTCAAGGAGGTCGTTGCCGATCTCGAAGTGCCGCAGGGCATGGGCGTCATCCTGCGCACCGCCGGCGAGAGCCGCACCAAGGCCGAGATCAAGCGCGATTACGAATACCTGATGCGGCTTTGGGAAAATGTCCGCAATCTCACCTTGCAGTCCACGGCCCCTGCCCTGGTCTACGAGGAAGGCAGCCTGATCAAGCGCTCGGTGCGCGACCTCTACAACAAGGATATCGACGAGATTCTGGTCTCCGGCGAGGAAGGCTACCGCGAGGCCAAGGACTTCATGCGCATGCTGATGCCGAGCCACGCCAAGGTGGTTCAGCCGTTCCGCGACACGACGCCGATCTTCGTGCGCAATGGCATCGAAGCGCAGCTCGACCGTATGCTGCAGCCGCAGGTGACGCTGAAAAGCGGCGGCTACATCATCATCAACCAGACCGAGGCGCTGGTTGCCATCGACGTCAATTCGGGCCGCTCCACCAAGGAGCACTCGATCGAGGACACCGCGCTCCACACCAATCTGGAAGCGGCCGAGGAAGTCGCCCGCCAGCTCAGGCTGCGCGATCTCGCCGGCCTGATCGTCATCGACTTCATCGACATGGAGGAGAACCGCAACAACCGCTCCGTCGAGAAGCGGCTGAAGGATCACCTCAAGAACGATCGTGCGCGCATCCAGGTCGGCCGTATCTCGCATTTCGGCCTGATGGAGATGTCACGCCAGCGCATCCGCGCCAGCGTGCTGGAATCGACCATGAAGCCCTGCCCGCATTGCGGCGGCACCGGGCATGTGCGGTCCGATTCCTCGGTCGCACTGTTGGTGGTGCGGGCAATCGAGGAATTCCTGCTCAAGGATTCGCGCAGCCACATCACCGTGCGGACACCGGCGGCGACCGCGCTCTACGTGCTCAACCACAAGCGCGGCACGCTCGTGGAACTCGAAAGCCGCTTTGGGCTGACGATCACCATCGAGGCCGACGATTCCGTCGGCGCGCAGCATTATGCGATCTTCCGCGGCGCGTTGGCTGAAAAGCCGGAAGGCTTTGTCGAGGCACGCAGCTTCCCGGCCTATGTCGAACCGGAAGAGCCCGAGGAAGAGATTGTCGTCGTCGAGGAAGACGATGAGGCGCCGGTGCAGGCTGAACAGCCACGCCAGCAGCCGCAGCAACAACCCAGACCTGCTGCCGGTGGCGAAGAAGGCGAAGGCCGCGACCGCAAGCGTCGCAAGCGTCGGCGTCGTCGCGGCGGCAAGGATCGCGACCGCGAACATGGCGCGCCAACGGACGGTGCTTCCGTCTCGATGCCGGCCAATGAGTTCTCCGACTCGGCGGGCGATAGCGATGCGGAAGCCGACGATGACGCCCAAGTTGGCGTCGCCGAAACGTCCGAGACAGTTGAGGCTTCGGACGAAGGCCAGGGCAAGAAGCGCCGGCGCGGCAAGCGCGGCGGCAAACGCAATCGCCGTGAAGATGGCGAAGGCGAAGCCGAGGCGAGCGCCGGCGAAACAGCCGACGCGTCCGAAGGCGAAGTCTCCGCACCCGAGGTGATCGCCAGCGAGCCGGCAATTGTCGCACCAGCCGAAGAGCCGGTGGCGCTTGCTCCGGCCAATGACGACACGCCAAGCACCGAGAAGCCGAAGAAGCCGCGCCGTGCCGCCAAGCCGAAGAAGGCTGCGGCCGAGGTCGTCGCCGAGGAGCCGGCCGCCGAGACGGAAGCACCGGTCGAGACACCGGCCACTGCGTCCGACGAGGCAGCGGCTGTCGAGAAGGCACCGAAGGCCCGCCCGTCGCGGCGCAAGCCGGCGGCAGCGGAGGCGCCAGTCCCCCCGGTGGTGTCTTCGACCGTTGCGGAAGAGTCCGCAGCCAAGACCGAGGACAAGCCGAAGCGCGCCGGTTGGTGGCAGCGGAAAGGCTTTTTCTAAGCCTTTCAGCCATTTGACGTGATTTTTTGACAGAAGAAACCCGCGCTGATCGAAAGACGGCGCGGGTTTTTCCGTTAATTTGACGGGATGCAATATGCATTTCACATATCGGCCTGGCCTCCCATATGCTGAACGGAAGCATGGAGGTTGCTATGGGAGATTGCCGATATCGTTGCGCTGATCGAAGCCAAGGAAGTCGAGCACCCGCTAAAGCCGGGTTCCCATAAGAAACGCGACGCCTAATCGTGACGTTGCTTCGTAGCGCTGATTGCGATCTGAAACAGAGAGGGGCGGGTTTCCCCGCCCCTGGTTCTTCGTTGGCCTATCTGTTCTTGCCCGGCAGGTCCGACGTGGTCGTCGTCGAGCAGTTATTGCAGTCGGTCTCGCCTTGCTTCACCTGACCATGTGGTCCTGAAGTCGTGGTGGTCGTTGTCGTCGTGCCACTGTTATCCGGGTTGGCGCTGTCATTTGTTTTTCCGCCATTTCCCTGTCCGGACGTGCTTGACGTATCGCTGTCAAATCCATTCTTCACGGCAGACGCGGGAGCGGACGCTGCGAGTGCGAGTGCCAAAGCCGCCGCGAAAGTAAGGAGCGTTTTCATCTATTCCTCCACTGAGAAGCCTAAAAGCGACGCATCTTTTTTGAGATGCCGCATCTTTTTTGAGAGGCAGAGGCACGTGAGAGGCAGAGGCACGGCCCGATGCCGCAAAGAACCATGAGACGCTTCCAGCGAGGACGGGTCCATTCTCTATTCGATAGTATTATGGTTAATGGCCCGGAACTGATCGAACGATATATGTCGTTCGGGTTAGGCGCTGCCGCGCATGTCGTTGTCCCAAACCACTGCGCACTTTTGGGCGACATGCATCAAGGCGCGAAGATCGACCAGTTCATCATCCTGGCCAGCTTTTCCAGCGCGATCGACCCCAGCTTGGAATTGCCGTTGGCATTGAGGCCCGGCGACCAGACGGCGAGCGACGCCACGCCTGGCACGATACCCAATATGCCGCCGCCGACGCCGCTCTTGCCGGGGATGCCGACGCGGAAGGCGAAATCGCCGGAGCCGTCATAGTGGCCGCAGGTCAGCATCATGGCGCCGATGCGCCGCGCCCGCTCGGCCGACACCACGGAATGCCCGGTCGCCGGGTTCTTGCCGCCATTGGCAAGGAAGCGGCCGGCGAGCGCCAGCTGCCGGCAACTCATGGCGATGGCGCAGTGATGGAAATAGACGCCCAGCGCCAGCTCCGGCGCATGGTGGAGATTGCCGAAGGATTTCATGTAGTTGGCAAGCGCGAAGTTGCGGTAGCCGGTGGCCCGCTCGGACGCGGCTACCTCGCGGTCGATGACGATCGTTTCGTCATCGGCGAGGAACTGGACGAAGCGGAGGATTTCGCCGATCGCCTCGCGCGGCTCGTGGCCGGCAAGCAGGATGTCGGAAATGACGATGGCGCCGGCATTGATGAACGGATTGCGCGGAATGCCGTTCTCATGCTCGAGCTGCACGATCGAGTTGAACGGATTGCCCGAAGGTTCGCGCCCGACCCGCTGCCACAGCGCGTCGCCGACATTGCCGAGCGCCAATGTCAGGGTGAACACTTTCGAGATGCTCTGGATCGAAAAGGCCTGTTCGGCATCGCCCGCCATCAGCACGCGGCCGTCATTGGTGACGGCGGCGATGCCGAACTTCTTCGGATCGACCTTGCCCAGCTGCGGGATGTAGGTGGCGACGTCGCCGCGATCGGTGCGTTCGGCCATTTCAGCGGCGACTTCGGCCAATGCCTGGTCAAGTTTGGGGGCCTGCTCGAGCTCCGGCATGGCGCTACCTCAACCAGCGTTCGATGCGCGCCATCGCCTCGACCATGTCGTCGTGGCTGCCGGCATAGGAAAACCGCATCATCCGGTGCCCCGCCTGGGTGTCGAAGTCGCGCCCGGGCGTTGCCGCGACATGCGCTTCAGCCAGCATCTTTCTCGCAAAGGCCATGCTGTCATTGGTGTGCCGGGTGACATCGCAAAAGGCGTAGAAGGCGCCGTCCATGGGTGCCGCCAACGGAAAGCCGAGTTCCGGCAGGCGTTTCATCAGGAGCTCGCGATTCCAGGCGTAGCGGGCTTTCACCGCTTCCAGCTCCTCGGTCGCCTTGAACGCCTCGATCGCGGCGATCTGCGACAGTTCCGGTGGCGAGATGTAGAGGCTCTGGGCGACGCGCTCGACCGGCCGCACCAGCTCTTCGGGCAGCACCATCCAGCCGATGCGCCAGCCGGTCATGCAGTAGTATTTGGAGAAGGAATTGATCACCGTCACGCTGTCCCCATAAGCGAGCGCCGTGGTGTCCGGGGCCGCATAGGCCAGCCGGTGGTAGATCTCGTCGGAGATGACGGCGATGCCGAGTTCTTGTGCCGTCCTCACCAGGGCCGCGAGCTCATCGGCCGGTATGACCGCGCCGGTTGGATTGGCTGGACTGGCGAACAGAACGCCCTTCAGCGGTTTCTCGCGATGCGCCGTCTCCAGGTGGCCGGCATGCAGGTAGGCGGCGTCGCCGAGTTCGATCTCGACCACCTCGATGCCGAGCGCGGCCATGATGTTGCGATAGGCGGGATAGCCGGGTGCCGCGATGGCGACGCGGTCGCCTGGATCGAACATCGCCAGGAAGGCGAGGTTGAAAGCGGCCGACGATCCGGTGGTCACTGCGATCCGGTCGGGCTCGATATCGAGCCCATAGTGATCGGCGTAATGTTCGGCGATCGCCTTGCGCAAACCTGCCAGTCCCAGCGCGTCGGTGTAGCCGATGCGTCCGTCCTGCAAGGCCTTGGCCGCGGCCGCGCGAACCAGAACCGGCGCGGGATCGGAGGGCTGGCCGACGGCCATGGAAATGACCGGCACCCCTCCTGCCTTCAGCCGGTTTGCCTCGGCCAGAATGTCCATGGCATGGAAGGGCTCGACATTGCCACGGCGTGAGAGCGAAACGACCATTTTATCCCTATTCCCGACGATCAAGCGCCCCAAGCCGCTGACGCATACGCCGCACAAATGCCCGATTGATGTGAGGATCACAAGTTGAGGAAGTTTCCCGCGCCGACTTTTCATCTTTCGCCCGCTCGTCTACCAGTGGAGCCATCATGTTGAGCCGACCTAGATCGACGATTGCCCAGGCAGCGCGCGTTTTCGCGACGCTTTCCCTTGGCGTCGCGGTCGCAGTGGCAAGTTCGGTCAGCGCTTTCGCCCAGAACGTGCCGGTGGTGCGCGACGCCGAGATCGAGGCGCTGGTGCGCGATTATGCGCGGCCGATCTTCAGGGCGGCGGGCCTGGCGAATGACGGCATCGACATCGTGCTGGTCAACGACCAGAGCTTCAACGCCTTCGTCACCGGGCGCCGGCTGTTCATCAACACCGGCGCACTGATGACGGCCGAGACGCCGAACGAGATCATCGGCGTCATTGCCCATGAAGCCGGCCACATCGCCGGCGGCCACCAGCAGAAGCTGCGCGACCAGCTCGAACGCGCCAAGACGATGGCCATCATCGCGACATTGCTTGGCGCCGGCGCCATGGTTGCCGGCGCGACCACCAACAGCCGCGGCCTTGCCGGCGCCGGCATGGGCGTGGCGGCCGGCGGCGGCGAGATGGCACAGCGCAGCATCCTCGCTTATCAGCGCACCGAGGAGATGACGGCCGACCGCTCGGCGATCACCTATCTCAATGCCACCGGCCAGTCCGGCATGGGCATGCTCAAGACCTTCCGACGCTTCCAGACGGCGCTGTCGCTTTCGGGCGCCCAGGTCGATCCCTACCGGATCAGCCATCCGATGCCGCAGGACCGCATCGCCAATCTCGAAGTGCTGGTGAAACAGAGCCCCAATGTCGACAGACTGGACCCGCCCGCGCTGCAGCAGCGTCACGACATGATGCGGGTGAAGATCGCCGTCTACATGGATGGCCAGGCCGCCGCGTCGCGGCTGATGCGAAAGATGCAGGGAACGCTGGCCGCACGGTATGGCGATGCCCAGTCGACCTACCTGTTCGGCAACATCGCCGCCGCGCTCGCCAAGACCAATGCATTGATCAAGGCGCAGCCGAAGAACGCCTATTTCCAGGAACTGCGCGGCGATATCCTGATGAAGGCGAACAAGCCCAAGGATGCGGCCGACGCCTATGCCAAGGCGGTCAGCCTCGATCCGGCGCGGTCCGGCTTGCTGCCTGTCTCCCTTGGCCAGGCGCTGATGGCCGTCGGCACGCCGGAATCCTTGAAAAAGGCCGTGGTGCAGATCAACAATGGCCTCGGTCGCGACAAGGAAAATTCGGCCGGGTACCGCTATCTGGCGCAAGCCTATGGCGAGCTGGGTGATATACCGGGCGCCGAACTCGCCACCGCCGAAGGCCATTTCTATTCCGGTAACTACAAGGATGCGAAGATTTTCGCCATGCGGGCGCAGCAAGAGATGAAGCGCGGCGAGCCGCGCTGGCTTCGCGCCCAGGATATCATAAACTACAGGCCATCAACCAAGATCAAGTGAACCTTCCGGCCGCGCGCCACGACATAGCCAGACCGGAAACAGGTAGAAGGAACGGAACGATGAAAAAGGCACTGTTGCTGGGCACCACGGGGGTTGCGGTCGCGTTGGCCATGCTGGCTTTCGGATTCGTGGCCGGAAACCCGCAGATTGCCAAGGCCGGTACGACGCAGCCCGTCGAGACGGCAGCGGCCGACACCAAGATCGACCGCGGCGAGGTGGAAGGCATCATCCGCGACTATCTGCTCAAGAACCCGGAAGTCCTTCTGGAGGTCCAGGACGCGCTCGAGGCCAAGCAGAAGGAAGAGCAGCGCATCGCTCATCTCGGCGTGATCAAGAACGCCAAGGACCAGATATTCAACTCCGCCTTCGACGGCGTCGTCGGCAATCCGAACGGCAAGGTCACCATCGTCGAGTTCTACGATTACAATTGCGGCTTCTGCAAACGCGCAATCGAAGACATGAGGGCACTGACCAAGACCGATCCGGACCTGCGCTTCGTGCTCAAGGAATTCCCGATCCTCGGACCGGATTCGCAGAAGGCGAGCGTCGTCTCGATGGCCTTTCACCTGATGCACCCGGAAAAATACGGCGAATTCCACAATGCGCTGCTCGGCGGCCAGGGACGTGCCACCGAGGCGGCGGCCATCAAGGTCGCGCTGTCGCTAGGTGCCGACGAAGCAACGCTGCGCGAGCAAATGAAGGACCCAAAAATCACCGAGGCCTTTTCCAAGACCTACGATCTTGCCAACAAGCTGGCGATCACCGGAACGCCGTCCTATGTCGTCGGCAACGAGGTGGTATTCGGGGCGCTTGGGCAGGAAGTGCTGGCCGAAAAGATCGAGGCGGCGAAAGCCGCACTCTGATCTTGCCCGCGCGCCTATTTCTCACGGGCATATTTCCGCCTGTTGTGGACAGTGAAAGAACGCACTTGCGCTCTTTCCGCGGGCGGGTATGCCCATTATAGAGGGCCCAGCGCGTCGACTTGATGTCAGCGCCGGAAAAGGTCGGCTTTTTTGAAAACGGTTTTCGTCTTGAACGGTCCCAATCTCAACGCGCTCGGAAAGCGCGAGCCGGGCATCTATGGCGGCAAGACGCTTGCCGACATCGCCGACGACTGCAAGCAGGCCGGCACGGCCCTTGGACTCGAAATCGATTTCCGCCAGTCCAACCACGAGGGCGACCTTGTCGACTGGATTCAGGAAGCCGGCGACAAGGCTGTCGGCATCGTCATCAATCCTGGCGCCTACAGCCACACCTCGATCGCCATCCACGACGCCATCCGCGCTGTCGCGCCGTTGCCGGTGGCCGAAGTCCATCTTTCCAACATCCATGCGCGGGAACCATTCCGCCACGTCTCCATGGTCGCGCCGGTCGCCGTCGGCATGATTTGTGGCTTTGGGCCGCTCGGCTATACGCTGGCGCTGCAGGCGCTGGCCGCACGCCTATGACCGGCCAACAAACAGAAGGCTCGAAAATGTCGATAAAGAAGACCGGTGTTGACCAGCAGCTGATCCGTGATCTGGCGGGCATACTGAATGACACCAATCTCACCGAGATCGAGGTCGAACTGGGCGACCTGAAGGTGCGCGTCTCACGCCAGGCGCCCGCCGTTCACGCGATCGCGGCACCGCAGCCGGCCTATGCGCCGGCAACAGCTCAGCCGGCCGCTATGGCCGCCGCCCCGGTGGTGGCCGACGTGTCGAAGAACGCGGTCACCTCGCCCATGGTCGGCACCGCCTATCTGGCACCGTCGCCCGATGCCAAGGCGTTCATCGAAATCGGCCAGAAGGTCAAGGAAGGCCAGACGCTGCTGATCATCGAGGCGATGAAGACGATGAACCAGATCCCCTCGCCGCGCGCCGGCACGGTGACGGCGATCCTTTTCGAGGATGCGACGCCGGTCGAATACGGTATGCCGCTCGTCGTGATCGAGTAGAGCGGACCTGATGTTCCAGAAGATCCTCATCGCCAATCGCGGCGAAATCGCCCTTCGGGTCCTGCGCGCCTGCAAGGAACTCGGCATCCAGACGGTGGTGGTGCATTCGACCGCCGATGCCGACGCCATGCATGTGCGGCTCGCCGACGAGAGCGTCTGCATTGGCCCGCCGCCATCGCGCGACAGCTATCTCAACATCCATCAGATCGTAGCGGCTTGCGAAATCACTGGTGCCGACGCCGTGCATCCGGGTTATGGCTTCCTGTCTGAGAACGCCAAGTTCGCCGACATCCTGGCCGCGCACAACATCACCTTCATCGGCCCGACCGGCGACCATATCCGTATCATGGGCGACAAGATCGAGGCCAAGCGCACGGCAAAGCGCCTCGGCATTCCGGTGGTGCCCGGTTCGGACGGCGCCGTTACCGATCAAAAGGAAGCCAGGCGCATTGCCGCCGAGATCGGCTATCCCGTGATCATCAAGGCATCCGCGGGCGGTGGCGGGCGCGGAATGAAGGTCGCCCTTACCGAAACCGACCTTGAGGTCGCCTTGCAGACAGCGAGCAGCGAAGCTGGTGCGGCCTTCGGCGACGATGCCGTCTACATCGAAAAGTACCTGGAAAAGCCGCGCCACATCGAAGTGCAGGTGTTTGGCGACGGCTTTGGTCGCGGCGTCCATTTCGGCGAGCGCGACTGTTCCTTGCAGCGTCGCCACCAGAAGGTCTGGGAAGAAGCCCCCTCGCCGGCCCTCAATGCCGAAGAGCGCGCCCGTATTGGCGGCATCTGCGCCAAGGCCATCGCCGATCTCGGCTATTCCGGCGCCGGCACCATCGAATTCCTCTACGAGAATGGCGAGTTCTATTTCATCGAGATGAACACGCGCCTGCAGGTCGAGCATCCGGTGACGGAAGCGATCACCGGCATCGATCTCGTGCACGAGCAGATCCGCGTCGCCTCCGGCGGCGGCCTCTCGGTGAAGCAGGAGGACATCAAGTTCAACGGCCACGCCATCGAATGCCGCATCAACGCCGAGGACCCGCGCACCTTCACGCCCTCGCCCGGCACGATCACCCACTTCCACACGCCAGGCGGCCTGGGCATCCGCGTCGATTCCGGTGTCTATTCCGGCTACAAGATCCCGCCCTATTACGACAGCCTGATCGGCAAGCTGATCGTGCATGGGCGCAACCGCGTCGAGTGCATGATGCGGCTGCGCCGCGCCCTGGACGAATTCGTCGTCGACGGTATCAAGACGACGTTGCCGCTGTTTCGCGATCTCGTCGGCAATGCCGACATCGCCAATGGCGATTATGATATCCATTGGCTGGAAAAATATCTGGCCCAGGAAGAGTAACGCGGAGACGCGATGACCCGTCCCTACGCGCCCGGCTATCGCATTCCCACCGACCTTCTGCTCAAGGCCTATGCTTCGGGCGTCTTCCCTATGGCCGAAAGTGCCGGCGACCCAGAAGTGTTCTGGGTACGGCCGGAGACACGTGGCATCATACCTCTCGACTATTTCCACACGCCGAAAAGCCTCAGGAAAACGATCAAGAAGAGCCCTTTCGACATCCGTTTCGATTTCGACTTCGAAGCGACGATCGACGGTTGCGCCGAGAAGCGCGTCGAGCGCCGGTCGACCTGGATCAATGCGCCGATCCGCGAAGCCTATGTCGAACTGCATCGGATAGGGCATTGTCATTCGGTCGAGGCGTGGCGCGAGGACCGGCTGGTCGGCGGCCTCTATGGTGTGTCGCTCGGCCGGGTGTTCTTTGGCGAGAGCATGTTCGCCAGGGAGACCGACGCTTCCAAGATCTGCCTTTATTACCTCGTCGAGCGCTTGAAGGCGCGGGGCTTCGCACTGCTTGATACGCAGTTCACAACCGAGCACCTCAAGCGCTTCGGCGCGGTCGACGTGCCGCGCGGCAAATACGAGAAGATGCTGGCCGACGCACTCAAGGGCGAGGCCGTATTCTACCCCTGACGATTAGTCTCGGCCGCGGCTTCCAACGGCGTCTGCGCGTGGAACATCATCTTCCAGCCATTGACGCGATGGACGTAACCGGTGCTGACCAGGGCCGCGTAGGGTTCGCCGTTCTCGCGCGTGGCATGCGCTTCGTAGGTCAGCATGACGATGTCGCTGCCCGGCTCGATAATACCCTTGAGGTCGATCTTCAGATCCCGCCAGCGGTTGGGTTTGGTTGCTGTCTTGGCGAGATCGGCATTATCCATCGCCTTGGCCATCCGCGGAAATGCCACCAGGCATTCCGTGTCGGCATTGGCGGCGTAATAGGCCGCGTCGCCCGTCCAGAACCCCTTTTCGAGTTCAAGCAATTCTGCCTCACTGGCCGTGATGCGCTTGCTGTCTGACATCGGAAGATCCTCCTTACGCATGGATGCGCGGTCTTCCGTGGCCCAACGCTTGGTGACCGGGAGGGTTCCGGAGGATCAGTTGGCGTCGGTCGAATCGGGATCCGAAGCGTCCGGCTCAGTCACATCAGGCTCAGTCACATCAGGCTCTGTCACGTCCGGAGTGGCCGCGGGCTTCGGTTTGGCCGCGGCCGGCTTGGGAGCATCGGGTTTGGTTGAGTCAGCTTTGGCGCCGTCAGGCGCCGGTACATCCGACTTCTGCTTGCATTCCTTCAGCCAGACGTCATAGACGGCATGCTCGACAGCGTTGAGGCCGGGGCTTTCGGCGAACATCCAGCCGGTGAAGATGCGGCGGATCTTGCGGTCGAGTGTGATCTCGTCGACCTCGACGAAGGAATCTGTCTTCGGTTCTTCGGTCTGCGGCCGCGAATAGCAGACGCGCGGCGTCACCTGCAAAGCACCGAACTGCACCGTCTCATCGATATAGACATCGAAGCTGATGATACGGCCGGTGATCTTGTCGATACCGGCAAACTCGGCGACGGGATTGGTGACCCGCTCCGATGCCGTGGACGGTGCCGGCGCGGGTGCGGCGGGTTCAGGCGAAGCGGCAAACGCCGCGGTGCTGACAGCAAGACCGGCGGCTAGCGTCAGACTGGCCGTTGATATTGGATTGAAAAAGCTCATGCAAAGATACCGGTGGTTCGCGCCCGGGTGATTCTGTCGATCGCCAAGGCTAGTCGCCGTTTTCTGATCAGCAAGCAGCTAAACACCAATTGTGGCGATAAAGGACCGGCCTGCACCCTGTCGCTACGACCCGGGCGTCCAGGCGTCGTAGTCGCCGGTGACCTGCGGACGATGCTGATTGGTCAGCACCGAGCCCTTCGGGCGATAGGCCGCCGGGCTGCCGGTCAGGTTGGGCTGATGCGGCTTCTGCCAGTCGCGCGGCTTGTAGTCCTCGCTCGCCGGTGCGACGTCGACCCGATGATGGATCCAGCCGTGCCAACCAGGCGGTATGGCGGACGCTTCCGAATAGTTGCGGTAGATGACCCAGCGGCGTGTGCGGCCTTCCGAATCGATGCCGCCCTCGTAGTAGACATTGCCCGTTTCGTCCTGACCGACCTTCTTGCCATACCGCCAGGTGTGCAGCCGCGTTCCCAGCGTCTGGCTGTTCCACCAGGTGAAAAACTGCGTCAGGAAAGTCTTCATCTTCAGAACCCTCGCGCCGGCAGCGCCCGTTTCCTGCTTATGGCGTCAGGCCTTGCCGAAGGCAAGGCTTTTGCCACGGGGTGCTTGCAAATGGCTTGCCGGAAACCCGGCACCAGCCCCTGATCCTCTCCGTCGCGGGATGCGCGCTTGCCAAGCCTTTGCGGTCTTTCTAAAGCTCTGCGCGCGCCGTGCGGGTATCCAACCCGGCAGCAGGCCGAAGGAGGTGACGATTGGCCACGAAATTGCCGACCACCGACATCCGCATCAGCACCGAGCTGATTCGCCGCCACAAGGGCGGCACGCCGATCGTCTGCCTGACCGCCTATACCTACCCCGTGGCCCGTTTGCTCGACGAGCATGTCGACCTGCTTCTGGTCGGCGACAGCGTCGCCATGGTGCTGCACGGCCACAAGACGACGCTGGGAGCCTCGCTGGAGATGATGATAGCGCACGGGCAAGCGGTGATGCGCGGCTCGGCCAGGGCCTGCGTCGTCGTCGACCTGCCGGCCGGCAGCTATGAGGATTCGACGGCGCAAGCCGTCGCTTCGGCGCGACGCGTCGCCGACGAAACCGGCTGCCAGGCGGTGAAACTCGAAGGCGGCGTCAGCATGGTCAGACAAATCGCGGCCATCGTCGCCGCCGGCATTCCGGTCATGGGACATATCGGCCTGCAGCCGCAATCGGTCGAAAAGGACGGCGGCTACAAGATCAAAGGCCGCACCGAGGAGGCTGTTGCGGCTTTGCTTCGCGATGCGCTTGCCGTCGAAAGCGCCGGCGCATTCTCGGTGGTCATCGAAGGCACGGTCGAGACGGTCGCCGCCGACATAACCCGCCGCATCGCCATTCCAACCATCGGCATCGGCGCCAGCGGCGACTGTGACGGCCAGATCCTGGTCATCGACGACATGGTCGGGCTCACCGTCGACCGAGTGCCGAAATTCGTCAAGGAATACGCCGATCTGCGCAGCGTGATCTCGCATGCCGCCGAAAGCTACGCAGCGGAGGTGCGAAGCAGGGCATTTCCCGGCCCTGGCCATGTCTTTTCGGCGACAGACAGCAGGAATGACGCATGAGCCTTCCCGTTGTCGTCGACAGCGTTGCCGCACTTCGCGCGCAAATCCGTGACTGGCGGCGCGACGGCCTTCGTGTCGCCATGGTGCCGACCATGGGCGCTTTGCATGACGGGCACGTCTCGCTGGTCAGAATCGCGCTCGAAAAAGCCGATCGCTGCGTCGTGTCGATCTTCGTCAACCCGACACAGTTCGCGCCGACCGAAGACCTCGACAAATACCCGCGTCAGCTCGCCAGCGACCTCGACCGGCTGGGATCGGCAAAGGCCGACCTTGCCTTCACACCGACGGTTGGCGAGATGTACCCTGCTGGCTTCGCCACGAAAATCTCGGTCGGCGGCCCCTCCGCCGGGCTCGAATCGGACTTTCGGCCGACCTTTTTCGATGGCGTCGCCACCGTGGTGGCAAAGCTCTTGCTGCAGGCAACGCCCGACTGCGCGATCTTCGGCCAGAAGGACTACCAGCAGCTTTGCGTCGTCAGGCAGCTCTGCCGCGACCTCGACCTGCCCGTCGAGATCATCGGCGCACCGACGATCCGCGATGCGCAGGGTCTCGCCATGTCGTCACGCAATGCCTATCTCGACGAGACCGAACTGAAGATCGCCCGCCAGCTCAACGTGATATTGCGCAACACGGCAGTGGCGCTGGCGGCGGGCGCCGACCAGAGCAACTCAACCGAAGAGGCCAGCCGCGCCCTCATCGCCGCCGGCTTCCAAAAAGTCGACTATGTCGAGGCACGCGAAAGCCTGACGCTCGCGCCATGGCGTCGAGACCGTGAAGGCCGCCTGCTCGCGGCCGCGTGGCTCGGCAAGACCAGGCTGATCGACAATGTGGACGTTTCCTCTGCGTAGCCAAGCTCGAGGCGAAGCCTGCCCCGTCGGCGCGGCGGTTTTCTGCCCGCGCCTACCGCTCCCCCATTCGTCCGCTGCTCTTGACGAACAATTGCCCCACGAGGATCCCGACAATGCCTGCGCAGGCTTTCACGAACGCATCGGAAAGCTGCGCGTGGCGACCGGGATCGATGATCTGAAGCAGTTCCAACATGCCGGCGGTCGCAGCTACAAAGATCACTGCTTGATACAGTCGGTTGGGGAAGCCGAGCGCCAAGGCGAAGCCCAACAGCACGTAAGCCAAGGCGCGCTCGACATTCGCTTCGGCGAGGTGCGGCCGCATCTGGATCGGCGACAATGTTGCGAAAATGATGATGGCGAGCAGCGCCAACGCTACAGTGCGGGATAGTTTGGTCATGTCCCTGCATATCCGTCGTGAGCCGGCACGGCAAATGCCGGGATGACGCATGGCCGGATCGCTGCCGACATGCCTCGAACTATTCCTCGGTTGGCATATGCAGATACATCGACTGGATGCCGACCCGCCCGGTGAAGCGGTTGACGATGAAATTCATGTTGGCGCCGAAGCCCGGCGGCAGCCTATCCGAGCGGCTTCTCGAAACTCAGCGTCGTCGGCCTTGAGCTGTCGTGAGGTTCCGCAGCTGTGCCGGCGGGCAAAAACCCCTTCGATCGATAGAAGGCGATGGCGCCGCCATTGGCCTCCTCGACCTCGACGCGCAGCACTCGCGCTTCCGGGAAACTGGCCTCGACCTCGTCGAGCAGTGCTTGCCCGATCCCTCGCCTTTGGCAGTCCGGATGGACGTAGAGTTGGTTCAACAGGATGACCTTCGCATCCGCGGTGGCGGCGGCGAAAGCCATGCCGCCGATCCGCTTGCCGTCATCGGCGACCAGGAATTCCGAGTTCGGCCGTGTCAGCCGCGAACGGAGCGAGGCAATCGAGTGCCATTCATCGGTGATCTCGGTCACCTTGGCAGCGCCATAAAGGGCATCATAGGTCGCATGCCAGGTCTCGACCAGCAGCGTCCGCACTGCGGCAAGGTCGCGCTCCCCGGCGGTGCGGACGAACACGGCCCTACTCGATGCCCAGCTTGGTCTTGACGAGGTCGTTGACCGCTTGCGGATTGGCCTTGCCGCCGGTCGCCTTCATCACCTGGCCAACGAACCAGCCCGCCATGCTCGGCTTGGCGCGCGCCTGTTCGACCTTGTCCGGGTTGGCGGCGATCACCTCGTCGACCGCCTTCTCGATTGCGCCGGTGTCGGTGACCTGCTTCATGCCACGGCTTTCGACCAGCTGGCGCGGATCGCCGCCTTCGTTCCAGACGATCTCGAACAGGTCCTTGGCGATCTTGCCGGAGATGGTGCCGTCCTTGATCAGATCGATGACGGCGCCGAGCTGATCGGGCGAAACCGGAGCGTTTTCAATGTCCTTGCCGGCCTTGTTCAATTGGCCGAGCAGATCGTTGATGACCCAGTTGGCGGCGAGCTTGCCGTCGCGGCCGGCGGCGACCTTCTCGAAATAGTCGGCGATCGGCTTTTCCGACACCAGGATCGAGGCGTCATAGGTCGACAGGCCGAGCGACGAGATCAGCCGCGCCTTCTTGTCGTCGGGCAGTTCCGGCAATTCCTTCGCCAGCGCGTCGACATAGGCCTGGTCGAATTCCAGCGGCAGAAGATCCGGATCGGGGAAGTAGCGGTAGTCGTGCGCCTCTTCCTTCGAGCGCATCGAGCGCGTCTCGCCCTTGACGGCGTCGAACAGCCGCGTTTCCTGGTCGATCTTGCCGCCGTCCTCAAGGATGGCGATCTGCCGGCGCGCCTCATAATCGATGGCCTGGCCGATGAAGCGGATCGAGTTGACGTTCTTGATCTCGCAGCGCGTGCCGAACTCACCGCCCGGCTTGCGCACCGAGACGTTGACGTCGGCACGCATCGAGCCTTCGTCCATGTTGCCGTCGCAGGTGCCGAGGTAGCGCACGATCGTGCGCAGCTTGGTGACATAGGCCTTGGCTTCGTCGGCCGAGCGCATGTCCGGCTTGGAGACGATCTCCATCAGCGCCACGCCGGAGCGGTTGAGGTCGACATAGGACATGGTCGGATGCTGGTCGTGCATCGACTTGCCGGCATCCTGCTCCAGATGCAGCCGCTCGATGCCGACCTCGATGTCCTCGAATTCGCCCTGGCGGTCGGGACCGACCGAGACGATCACCGTGCCCTCGCCGACGATAGGCTGCTTGAACTGCGAGATCTGGTAGCCCTGCGGCAGATCGGGATAAAAGTAGTTTTTCCGGTCGAAGACCGACTTGTGGTTGATCTGCGCCTTCAGCCCAAGGCCGGTGCGGATCGCCTGCTTGACACATTCCTCGTTGATGACGGGCAGCATGCCCGGCATCGCCGCGTCGACCAGGCTGACATTGGCGTTGGGCGCCGCCCCAAAGGCTGTCGAAGCGCCGGAAAACAGCTTTGCTTCCGAGGTGACCTGCGCGTGGACCTCGAGGCCGATGATGATCTCCCAGTCGCCGGTGGCGCCGGAAACAAGGCGCTTGGCGTCGGGCGTGCGGGTGTCGATGAGGGACATTGTGGCCTGCGTATTGGAACTACGGATTATGCGTTTACGCATATTTTGGTGTGCAACTTCGCTAGTGCAAACCGTTCAACGAGACAAGTGCAAAGCCGCAAGCTGGCGTTTTCAGCCGCTTTCGCCAATAGGACGCCCATTCCAATGGAGAGTGGATGTCCACTTACGCACAGTCCCGGTAAAGCCCTGACCTCCTAGCGAGGCAGGGCAGAAAACCTGTAACCCCGTGCCGTCAAGCTTCGCGGCGGCGGCATTTTCTGTTTTCCGGGAAAACTCTCACATGGATATTTCGCGCAGCGCATGCCCCCGAAAATCGGAATCGATTTTCGGCAAGGATCATGCGCCAACTTATAACTGCCACAGCGTCGACAACAGGTAGACCATGGCTCCGCCGGTTGGGTCTCCGGCCGGCGGTTCCTTGTCGGCGCTCAGGCGGTGGCGATATAGGCCCTGATCTCTTCGGCCTCGCGCTCGACATCCTCTATGCGGCGCTTGACCACGTCGCCGATGGACACGATGCCATCGAGCGTGCCGTCCTTTTCCACCGGCAGATGGCGGAAACGGCCTCGGGTCATGATTTCCATCACCTCGTTGACGGTGTGGTTTTCGTTGCAGATCTTCACCTTCGGCGTCATCGCTGAACGCACGGCGATATCGAGCGCGGCACCGCCTTCCTTGGCCAGAACCCGCACAATGTCGCGCTCGGAAAGAATGCCGACGATCTTGTGATCGCCATTGGTGATGACCAGTGCGCCGATCTTGTGTTCTGCCAGGATGCGGATGGCTTCGCTAAGCTTTTCGTTCGGCCCGAGCGTCAACACGTCGTGGCCTTTCTTCTCGAGAATTGCCTTCACCGTCATGGCGTCCTCCTCTGCTTTTTGCCTGCCGGTTCCTGCCTGACCGGCTTTCACATAAGATTGAACATCGTGCGCCGTGATCGGTTGCATTTCAAGTGCGGTGGTCGGTCGTCTCCCATTCGGGCGCCTGCCATCGCCGGTCGAACCAGCGCAGCCCGAAGAAGCCGGCGACGAAGCCGCCAATATGGGCCTCCCAGGCGATCTGGCCGTCTACTCCCGGGGCAAGGCCGAGAAGACCGGTGGCAAGGTTGATGATCATCCACACGGCGAGGAAGATCACGACGCCGCGCAAGCGCAACACGAATGCGATCGGCAGCACCGGGCCGGCGAAGGCAGCCGAACGGTCGGTGCGGAAACCGAAACGCGCCGCGGCTCCCATCATGCCCGATATGGCTCCCGAGGCACCGACCAGCGGCGCGTCTCCATAAGGATGCATAGCCCAGAAAAGCGCGACCGAAGCCAGCCCGGTTACGGCAAAGAACAGCGCGAACCAGAGCGTGCCCAGACGATTTGCCAACGGCGAGCCAAAGGCCGCGAGCCAGACCATGTTGATGGCGATATGGGCAAAACCGCCATGCATGAAGGCATAGGTGAACGGCCGGGAAAACAGGAACCAGTCGAAGCCGTATTGCCCGGTGTAGAGAACAGGAATGAAGGCCCCGTCGTACAGCAATGTCATCTGCTGTGCGTCGTCCAGCACATATTGCTGCAGCAGATAGACGGCGACGCAAATGCCGATCACCGCCAGCACCACCGGCGGCAGGTTGAACACCGGCTCGCGCCGGGGCTCAGGCGAACCCTCGACCAGGTCGTCTTCCGGGGGAGTTACCGGTTCACTCATTTGAAATTGCACTCACAGCATGATCGGGGTCCGAGCATCTAGATGACCGCGGACCGAACCGCAAACCGCGAATCGCCGCGGCGCGAATCAAAAAAGAAGCCGTTCAAGGTTTCCCTTGAACGGCCGGTCGAGCCCCACGCTCCCCTAAAACTCTTGACTGAAGTGCTGCCGATCGTTGCGAAACGACCGCTTCTGGAGTGGTTTTTGTGTGCCACGGGGCTCGCTTCGATGCAACGTAAACCACTTGTTAACCTTAACGGCCCCGACCCGTGAACAAGTGTTAACGACGCTGGCACGCTTCCTGCTCCGCAACGCATGTAGGTCATCGGAGGGCGCCCTTCTGTTCACCGATGGGACATCAGACGACAGATTGCGCGGAGCAGCATAGCATGAACCAGAATGGATCGATCACGCTGTTCCACTATTGGAATCGCCTGCGTGACGGACGCCCTGCCCCGAAGCGTTCGGAGGTCGAGCCGGCCGACATCAAGTCGCTGCTGGCCGACACCTTTATCCTGGAACGGGACACGCGCGGGCAAGCCGTGTTCCGGCTCGCCGGCACTAGGCTTTGCGCCTGCTATGGCCGTGAGCTCAAGGGGTTTTCCTTTCCGTCGCTGTGGCGTGAGAAGGATCAGCGGCTCGTCTCGCGGCTGATCCATGGCGTCTTCGACCAGAAGTCGGTCGTGCTCATCACCTATGAGGGCTTCAGCCGCAACGGGCGCTCCAACAAGTTCGAACTGCTCGCCTTGCCGCTTGACGGCGGCATCGAAAATCCGCGCTGCCTGGGCGTCGTCAGCGCCGTGGAGAAGCCCTTCTGGCTGGGCGCCGACCCGATCACCGACGCGCTGATCGATTCGATCCGCGTCATCGACCCGGAGAAAGAACTGCTGAGCAACCGTCCGGCGATCGATGTTCCCTCGCTCGTTCCCGATGACCTCGGGATACCCGAGACGATCTCGGCGCTCGGCCGGGCGCGCCGCATCCGTCATCTTGTCGTCTTCGATGGCGGGCGCGAGGAATAGTCCGCGGTATCGCGGCTCGATGCATGTCGCCCAAAAATGCGGAGCGGTTTTGGAACAGCGACATGCATAAAAAGGAAAACGCTAAAAGCGCCCGTTTTTCCCCTTTGTTAACCCGCTTTGCTGTACTTCTCGGATGAAGTTCCTCGCATCGACGCGTGGGACGCCAAACGGGGTGTAGGCAGTCATGAGGTCAGCGGCGATCGACTATGCGCCGTCCCAAGCTGAAAGGCGCAACTTTCAGCGCGTCCGGGTCAAGATTTACGGGCGCTTCATGCTGGAAGACCGCACCGAGCACCCTTGCCAGGTCATCGACATGTCACCGGGCAATGTCGCGTTTCGCACCGACCGCATCGGAATGCCCGGCGAAAAAGTCATCGCCTACATCGATCATATCGGCCGCATCGAAGGCGTCGTTACGCGCACCTTGCAAGACGGTTTCGCGATGACCGTCATCGCGTCGGATCGCAAGAAGGACAAGCTTGCCGCGCAATTGACCTGGCTTGCCAACAAGCATGAGCTCGACCTGCCGGAAGACCGTCGCCACGAGCGCGTCGCGCCGCGCAATCCGACCAGCGTGCTGCAGCTCACCGACGGCCGTCAGTACCAGTGCCGTATCATCGACCTGTCGCTCTCCGGCGCCGCGGTCGAGATCGACGTCAAGCCGGCGATCGGCATCCAGGTCATGCTCGGCACCATGCGCGGGCAGATCGTCCGCCATTTCGAGGATGGCGTCGCCATCGAATTCGCCGTCATCCAGCGCCCCGAAACGCTCGATTCCGAATTCAACACGCCGCGCGCCTGACAAGGCAGCAACGCTTTCATGAAACCGGCCCTTTGCGGCCGGTTTTTGCGTTCAAGACATCGCTGATCGAGATGCTCCAGCCAAGCTCAATGCCGTTGCCTGCCAGGCCTGCATGACATCGAGCCTGGAGGGCCAGCTTCGGAAAACTCCAAATAATTTAATACTCAAATGATTCAAATTTTATGTTTATTCTACTGGAGTTTTACTCAATATCTACTTCGCGCTTTTGCCTCAAATAAATCCACACGTGGCAATGTCTTCCTCGAACGGGGAGACTGCAGCAATGAAGAAAACGAGGGGCAAGCTGTTGCTGGTGGCAATGGCGATGCAGCTTTCCGCTTGGGGATCAGCATATGCCGCGGGACCGGCCTATATGCACACGGGCGGACGTACCACGCAGCCTGTTGGCCATTATGAATTCTGCCAGCGCATAGCCGGCGAATGCAGCGAAAAGACCCCCAAGGGCCCGCCGGTCGAACTGACCCGCAAACTGTGGGCGACGATCGTCAACATCAACAATTCGGTCAACACCCGCGTCAAGCCGCGCACCGACATGGAAAACTACGGTGTCGAGGAATACTGGGCCTATCCCGATAATGGCTATGGCGATTGCGAGGATTACGCGCTGGAAAAGCGCCGTGAATTGATGGATGCGGGCGTGCCCGCCGGCAATCTGCTGATGACCGTCGCGCGCCAGCCGAATGGCGACGGTCACGCGGTGCTGACCGTGCGCACCAGCCTGGGCGAATTCATCCTCGACAATCTGGAAACCAAGGTCCTGTCCTGGACGGACACCGAGTACACCTATCTCAAGCGCCAGTCAGATCAGAATTCCGGCGTTTGGGTGACGATCAACGACGGCCGCTCCGACGCTGTCGCCAGCGTCCGCTAAATCAGAGGTCAAGCGCGTCGCATGAATGTGACCGCTTAAGGAGAAACCCGGTCGAGTCCCCCCCCTCCCCGTCCCCAACGACCGGGTGAAAGGAGCCGGCCCCGTCCCCGGGCCGGCTCCGCCATTTCTGGGACAACCCTTTGAAATCCCGATTGAAATCTACGATTTCAACAGCTTAGATTTCTGTTTGCGGCTCACCTCTGCTACACAAACAGGATGAAAGACGTGGCTGATCGAAAACACCTCCAGCACCGGGGCACCGTGCGGCGCTACGGGCTGCGCGTTCTCGTTTTAGGCCATCCGGCTGCCCCTTTAATCACAAAGCGTTTAGTTCACCAATAAATAAGGACGCGAGACATTTGCGATAAGCATCCGTCCCACTTCGTCAACCAACAACACGAGATAAGCCAGGAGACGCGCTAAAGCTGATGCTCAGCTAGCGCCTGGAAGGAGAAGGGCCGCAGGGATGTCAGTTCGCATGTATGCGCAGTACCGCAGGGCGCTGAAAACAGTGCCACTTAGCGCGAATTACACCGACTTTGGATGGTACAGGCTGCCGTCGCGAATGGATATGTCGTTGATGGCATATGGAACCATGCTTCGGGAGTTCTCTACCGAAATCGCGAATGAGATCAATGCTCTGATCAATTACACGCATGACCTTGCGGCATGGGATGAGGTGATGAAGCCGCTTAATGAACAAAGAAGGTTTGACGTACTGGTGGAGTTCGTGCGCCCCATTGCTTCTCTCGCGTTAGGGATGCCGTACGCAATTCGTGCACGTTTCCTTTTCGCGGCGGTTCATCTCTGTCATCAAGTAAACCAACTGAAGCACGGGAAAAAATGGGTCGATCAGCTGCCGCCTGACAGGGGCATCAAACCGGCTCATCTGGATCAGTTAGGGGTCGGATGGCAGAGCTACGCCGGCTTTAAACAGGCAATGGAAGGCATATTCGACAAGGGCTACCGGCAAGCAACGAGAGACTATCGACATAGGTACAACCATCAGATTCCCCCCGGTCTTGTTCTCGGGATCACAGGGATGGTCACTCGTAAGCTAGAGCCAAAGACCGGACTGGTGAGCTATGTCTTTGGCGCGACACCACCATTGCCCATGAACACAATTGTGCAGTTGATGTCGGATCAGTGCAGGCTATGCTGTAAAACTTTTGAGGAGTTCAAGAAATTGATCGAAGAGCACCAGGCCATCATTACTACGGCCTCTCCCTAGAATGCAAATCGAAATGAACCCGAACTCTGACATCCACGCTGATCTGCATTGGTCATCTAAGAAAAATATTCCTGACGACGGAGAATTTTATGCACGTCCGGCCAGTACATCCCAGTCCTAGAGGCTATTATCTTTAAGCTGGCCGCGAGGATCATCTCGGGCGTCGGGCACCAGTTCATAACTCTCCAGATTTGCCATATCTAGAAAATACTTTGACTTTCTTTTTGGCGCTCCCCGAAGCCAATCAGCTAGTTCTGATTGCGTAACCGTTAGCCAATCTGGAAATTCGTCGAGGCCGCCGAACTCTCCTTCGATCAAACCGACCAAAGCGCTAATGTAGATGACACGACCAACACCGGGAAACTCGTAAATCTCAATCCCCCGCCTGCCTTGGAGGCGATCTTCAATCAACTTGTTCGCGATATCCAAAACGATCTTGTCGGCCGGGTATCGGTCATCCACGAGAAGCCAATTTACAATCTCCTGCCTTCGCTCGTTGTCGGTGGAACCGTAAAATGCACCAAGCCCCATGTTGCAGATGGTGCAGCACGGGACCAGTTTGCACTGACCAAACCTCTCCCGTATCGCCTTCTTGGTTACCAATCCGCCGTCCGCGAACCGATGAAGGATATATACTGGAGGTTGATGGTCAGATTTACCATCATTCGGCATCCCGCAATAGATACACTGGTCGCCCGCGACGACTTCATAAACGCGCTCGAAACGCATTTCGGCTTCACGTCGGTTGTACTTTTGCTTTACCCGACCCATGGGATTTTCCGTAACTCCTAGACCGCTCCGGCAACGGCGCGCCATTCGCCGGGGCATCCAAGATCGACTTGATCTTCACCAAATTCCCAAATAGCATAAGTATGTGGAGACGTTCTAAAGTTCGTCTGGGTAGCCGTTGTGGGTGACCTGATGGGCGCTATTCTTACGCTTGGCACCTACCACTAAATACTGCGGAGTGGCACTCTACAGGGTGTCGTCTCGTGCGAGGGTTATCCCTTCCGAATAAGGGGCAATCGCTTACCGGTTGCTGCACATCCGCTTCATGTTGATGAAGCAAAAGGATGTGCGAAATGTGCAAATCAAACACGCTGGCAAAACTCAAGATTGCGCAAGCCAACAAGCAGAATAGGCTATGCTTCCACTGCGACTTTCCGATGTGGGACGGAGATCCGGCGCCGTTTTCTGAGCGTTATCATCACTTTAGCGGATTGCTCGACCGTTTCCTCTGCACCGCTGAACATCTGACGCCCCGGATGGACGGCGGCAAAGACACGCAGGAGAACGTCGTTGCTGCTTGCAAGTTTTGCAATCAGACCCGCCATAAGATGCGAAATGTGTTGTCGCCTACTGCCTACCGACGGCACGTCCGAAGGCGAATAGTGGCCGGGAAATGGCATCCGCCTGAATGCCATCATTTGTTAAAATGGCGCTCAGGCGGTCCGTCGGAAGTTTCGCGGCCGCTGCGAACGCGGACAAGGCTCCCTTGTCCGCGATCCAGCTTTCAAATGGCAACTGATCGCTGCAGGATGAGCGATCAAAAGCCACCTCTGGATCTCGGCGATGTTGGAAATCCCGGAAGATCGATGCGAGCGCCATCGCCTGTTCAAGGCCATCGATGATGCCTTCAAGGCCGGCGATCTCGAGGGCCTCGGCGTAGCCCTGGGTGACTCGCCCCGCTGGTTCGACGAGCGCATGCCGTTTGAACTCGGCCTCGGGCATCCGCTGGAATATGCGATCTATTGGAGCCCCGTCGGTTTCATCTCGACCTTGCTGGATGCTGGCTCGGATCCGAACTATCAGGATCACGGCGGGTTTCCGTCCATCATCGCGGCGCTGTCCACCGACCGGGCCGACAGGCTGGACATCGTGCGGATATTGATCGACGGCGGAGCCGATCCCAACATGCGGGGTGTGAACGATTGGACGCCGCTTCACTATTCGGTGGCAATCCGCAGTGTCGATGCGATCCGCCTGCTTTTGGCGGCGGGCGCCGACCCGGCACTCGAAACCCGCATCGATGACTACAGGACGGCCGTGGAAGAGGCCCAGATTGCCGGTTTTGAAGCAGGTGCTTCATTGCTGCACGATGCGATGACCGGGCGTGGTTCCAACGGTGAGTTGGGCCGCGATTAAGACGGTCGGCGACAGATATAGGCCAAACTGGCCTCAGGCCTTCTTCAACCCAGCCTTGAAGCGCTTGCCATTGGCAACGTAGTGCGCGGCCGAGCCGCGCAACCTTGCCACGGCCGCGTCGTCCAGAACCCTGATTGCCTTGGCGGGCGAGCCGACGATCAGCGAATTGTCCGGGAATTCCTTGCCTTCGGTGACCAGTGCACCGGCGCCGACCAGCGAATTCCTGCCGATTTTCGCGCCGTTCAGCACGATGGCGCCCATACCGATCAGGCTGTTGTCGCCAATCGTGCAACCATGGAGCAAGGCGCGGTGGCCGATGGTGCAGCCCTCCCCGATGGTCAGCGGGAAGCCGGGATCGGTGTGCATCACCGTGTGCTCCTGCACATTGGTGTCGGCGCCGATGACGATGGGCTCATTGTCGCCGCGAATGACGGTACCGAACCAGAAGCCGGCGTTGCGGCCGACGCGCACGTCGCCGATCAGCGTCGCATCGGGCGCGATCCAGTTGGTCTCGGCATCCACGAAGCTGGGCTCCGTTCCATCGATCGCATAAAGCGGCATTTCTTGATCTCCGAATCGTCTCAGGCTGGCAAGCCTAGGAGACGGATCGTCCATGAGGCAATGGCAAGCACGACCACGCCCAGCGCCAAGGCCCAGGCGATCGCCGTGCAGCCGCAGGACATTAGCGCTATCATCGAAATGCGGCGCTCGCGCCGGGCATCGATGGCATCGTTGACCAGCATGAAGGGCCCGGCACACGCGGTGGCGAGCAGCGAGCGCAAGATATGGGACGGCGACACATAGGGTTCGGTGAAGGCGACCTTGCGGCCCGAGACCAGTTCCATGGCCGATCCAGCCAGCCCGCAGGCCGTCAACCCGACGACAAAAGCGAAGAGAGTGAGTTGCAGCGGTCCCATCTTAACTTTCCATTTACCATGAAATTGCACAGTCGTTCCATGAAGGCTGCAAGAGCCGTGCCGTACGATGTGTGCCGCACAGGGACACGGGAGGCGGACAGGTGGCGGCCGGAGATCCGGGGACTGAAATGAAACAGGCAGCGCTCGCCAACGGCCCCGAAATCACCGTGGTCGATTCCAGGCTGATGAAGCGGGTGCTCTACGGGTTCGCGGCGCTGGCCCTGCTGTCGGCAGCGATCAGCCTTGGCGGCAAATGGTTCGGCCATTCGATCGCCATGGCCGGATACACCGACGACACAACGGTCCACCAGGTGGTGATCGGCAACAATGTCCTCGCCGTGCCGGCCAACGCCATCCGCTTCGCCCAGGCCCGGCGCGACGGCATCGCCTCGCGGCTCGACCTCTATCTGCGCTATCCCCAGATGGACGGCTACAGCGAGGCCGCGCGCGACGACTTCAACCACACGGGGACAGCCAAGAACATCATCTTCCTGTCCTTCGAACAGCAGATGATGTCGCGTGACATGAGTGGCCGCTTCGCGCCGATCTACAACGCGTTGATCACCAAACCCGGCATTGCGGGGCCTGGCGGCACGACGGTGTACGGTTTCAACGAGAAATCAGGCTATTTGAACGAGGTGCTGGTTGTCGGCAAGCGCCCCGGCAAGGACCCGTTCGTGGCCCGTTGCCTGAGCGGGCCGAGTGCCGAGGAATCGCTGGCGCCCTGCGAGCGCGACATCCAGGTCGGCGACGAGCTCAGCCTCACCTATCGCTTCCCCAGGGAATTTCTGGGCGATTGGCAGGCGCTTGACGCGGCAATCGCCACCGAAGCCGGGCGCGTCCTGAAACCAGGACATTAGCATAGGAAAGCGTCGGGAGATCCGGCTGGCCGGCCGCATTCGAGGCGCAGCCGGCAAGCGCAAGATGCTGGCTCAGGCCAGGTCGATGTCGAGGATCGCCATCGAAAAATTGTAGTCGCCGTCGTCCTCGTCCTTGAAGACGATGCCGAGGAATTCGTCGCCGACATAGACCTCGGCCGAATCTTCCTTGCGCGGCCGTGCCTTGACCTCGAGCTTGGGGTTCTGGAAGACGCGCTTGAAATAGGCGTCCAGCTTTCTGATTTCGTCCGGCTTCAACAGTCTTCTCCGATCATCGGGCTTGCTCGTTCGAACGCGCTTCTGGCACGTCGACAATGGCGATGTAAAGGCAAGCGGCTTGATAAGACGAGACAACCACCACTCATGCCCGCGGCCGGAATCCGGCAAGCAGGCGGCAGGCCTCGTAAAAATCAGATGTCGAAGCTGACGACCTGATCCATCGACTGCGACGGCAGAAGCTGATCCATCTGGCGCGACGGCTGATCGCAGCCGGTCTCGCCGACGACGCGGGCCGGCACGCCGGCTACCGTCTTGTTGTGCGGCACTGGCGACAGCACCACCGAGCCTGCCGCGATCTTCGAGCAATGGCCGACTTCGATGTTACCGAGGATCTTGGCGCCGGCGCCAATCAGCACGCCGTAGCGGATCTTGGGATGACGGTCGCCGCCGGCCTTGCCGGTACCGCCCAGTGTTACGCCATGCAGGATCGACACATCATCCTCGATGACCGCGGTCTCGCCGACCACAAGGCCGGTGGCGTGGTCGATGAAGATGCCCTTGCCGATGCGCGCGGCCGGGTTGATGTCGGTCTGGAAGACCGAGGATGAGCGGCTCTGCAGATAAAGGGCGAAATCCTTGCGGCCCTGGTTCCACAGCCAATGCGCCAGCCGATGGGTCTGGATGGCGTGAAAACCCTTGAAATAGAGCACCGGCATGATGAACCGGTCGCACGCCGGATCGCGGTCGTAATAGGCCTGGATGTCGACACGCACGGTCGTCGGCCAGTCCTTGTCATCTGCCAGCATCGACTTGAAGGTCTGGCGGATGAGATCGGAGCCGATGTCCTGGTGCGCCAGCCGCTCGGCCAGCCGATGGATGACCGCTTCCTCCAGGCTGTCCTGGTTGAGGATGGTCGAATAGAGGAACGCGGCGAGCAATGGGTCGCGGTTGACAGCCTCCATTGCCTCGTCGCGGATCGAACGCCAGATCGGGTCGACCGGCTGCAATGCGCTGTGTCGGGAAATGCTGATGCTGTTCATCGCCGTCTCGTCCTGCGCCCTGCCGGGCTTGCCTGTTGTGCTTGCCTGTTGTCCGGCCGCACATATAAGCCAGATCATAGCACGATTGAACTCAATTTTCCTTAGTGCATTGTCAAATGGATTTGGTTCGCGGGAATTCAAGCAGCGATGGAAAACGAACCCTTGATGGACGACGCTCTGAAGAGCGAGCTCTCAGCACTCTACCGGGGACCAGGCCGCCATTACCACAACCTTGCCCATATCGAGGCGATGTTGGCTCTGGCGGGTGATTATCGAGCGGCGCTCGGCGACCCCGGAGCCGTCGAAGCGGCGATCTGGTTCCACGATGCCGTCTATGACAGCAAGGCCAAGGACAACGAGGCGCAAAGTGCCGACCTCGCCGAGAAGAAGCTGGCGGGCCGCGCGGATCCTTCACGCCTGAACCGCATCTCGGCGATGATCGTCGCCACCGCCACACACCAGGTGCCGCCGTTTGACGACGCGACGAGCACACGGGACGCAAGTCTCTTCCTCGATATGGATTTGGCGATCCTGGGTGCCGCGCCGGAAGCCTTCGACGCCTATGAGCGCGCCGTGCGGCGCGAGTATCAATGGGTGGAGGAGCCGATGTGGCGGGCCGGGCGCAGTGCGGTGCTGAAGAATTTCCTCGCCCGCCCACACATTTTCCACACGGAGGAGTTCCGGCAACGCTTTGAACGGCAGGCCCGGGAAAACATGACGCGGTCGCTGGCGGCTCTCACCACAGGCTGAGGGCAGTCACGTCCCTCTCCCCTCGCTGTCCGCTCAGAGCGGATTTTCGGCATAGAACTCCAGCACGCGCTGCTTGAAGGTCTTGTCCCCAACGGCCAGCATATGGTCGCGGCCCTCGATGTGAAAGGCCCTGGCGTTCGACATCAACGCCGCGAGTTCATCGGGCGAGCCGCCAATGTCGTCGGTCGTGCCGACAGCGACCAGCGTCGGCTGGGCGATGCGGGCAATATCCTGCTCGCTCAGCAGTTCGCGCGATTTGGCAATGCAAGCGGCCAATGCACGGCGATCGCTGCGGGTCTGGTCGGCGAAGCCGCGAAACGATCGGCCGCGCGGATGGCTTGTCGCGGCCGGATCATCGGCAAGCAGGGCCGCGGCGATCGGATCCCAATCGCCGACACCATCGATCATGCCGATGCCGAGGCCGCCAAAGACCAGCGTCGCCACCTTGTCCGGATCCGACAGTGCCATGAACGCCGCGATGCGCGCGCCCATCGAATAGCCCATGACATGGGCGCGTTGGATGCCGAGATGGCCGAGCAGGGCGGCGGCGTCCGAAGCCATCTTGACCGGCGTATAGTCCGCTTCCTCATAACTCTTCGACGACGAACCGTGGCCGCGATTGTCGAAGGCGATAGCGCGGTAACCGGCATCGTTCAGCGTCTTGAACCAGCCGGGCGACACCCAGTTGACATGGTGGTTCGAGGCGAAGCCGTGGATCATGAGCACCGGGTCGCCCTCGCCCGATGCCGGCTGGCGGTCGAGGAAGGCAAGGTCGAAGCCGTCATGGGTGAAAAGCCGCATCAGCGATCCCGCCTGCCCACTCAGCCGCCCCCGCCATTGGGCGAATCGCCATTGTCGGCTGGCGGCATGCCGGGGCCGGATACCGTGCCCACGGCCGGATGGCGCAACAGGTCGCCATATTCGATGCCATTCCTGGCAGCCGTGCCGGCCTTGAGCTCGAGCACGAAGCGCACGGGGACACCGGGCGAAACAACGGCGTCGGACTGCGGCTCGCCGTGCTTGATCGCCCGGATCTTGCCGTCCTGGCCGACAAAGATCAGATCGAGCGGCATCGGCGTGTTGTGCATCCAGAAATTGACCTGCTGCGGCATTTCAAAGACGAACAGCATGCCATGGTCGTCCGCCATGTCCTGGCGATACATCAAACCGGCCTCGCGCTCTCGATCGGTGTCGGCGACTTCAATGGAAAAAGAGCGGTCGCCGCCTTTCGTCACCACGACCAGCGGCGCCGGATCGACCGGAAGGATCATCGCCCGGCTGTCCGCCGAGGTCGGCCGGCCGGAATAGAAGAAGGCGCCTGCGGCGACGATGACGGCAATCACGGCGCATACCACGCCCGCCGTCAGCCAGTTTCTGTGAGCCATTTGAGATCCTCGGCCGGGAATCGTCTTAATGCGAGACCGGCAAGGTCCCCATATCGGGGTGAATTTCGGCGGCCATAAGGCCTTTGTCGCCGCGTCCGAAACGAACCAGCACGACCTGGCCGGGCCGAAGCTCGGTGATGCCGTAACGGCGCAAGGTCTCCATGTGGACGAAGATGTCCTCGGTGCCCTCGCCGCGGGTTAGAAAACCAAAACCCTTGGTGCGGTTGAACCACTTCACCAAGGCGCGTTCGAGACCACTTTCCGGCGTCACCACGATATGGGTGCGCTGCTCCTGCATCTCGGCCGGGTGAACTGCGGTGGTGAGATCCATGGAGAGCACCCGGAAGGCCTGCAACCCGCGGTCGCCATGCTTGACGAGGCAGACCACGCGCGCGCCCTCCAGGGCCGTCTGAAAGCCGTCCTTTCGAAGACATGTCACGTGGAGGAGGATGTCGCCCGAAATGCCGTCATCCGGAAGGATGAAACCGTAGCCCTTGGCCACATCGAACCACTTGATGGCGCCGGCAATTTCGAGCAGGTCGGCGGCGTCGCCGCCTTCGTCACGCTGCCGGGCGTCGCCAAGGGGTCCGTCCCGCCCCATGAAAGAGGCCTTTTCCCCCATAAGAATGCCCCCCTCTTTTCAAGAACACCGCAACTGATTCTTGGCACCAGATTAACACCGCCACTTCCGGTGTGTGCAAGACCTGCCGTGCCTTTTTTCACGGTTCAATGGGGGGAATACCGGATTTGTTCTTTGCCGGCATTGCGCGCTGCCGCACGATTGCCCTTTTACAGGGCCGACCCTATGTTGCACCGCAACGCAATTTGTCGAGGAAATCACATGCGCTATCTGCACACCATGGTCCGCGTCGCCGACGTGGACGCCTCGCTTGACTTCTACTGCAACAAGCTCGGCCTCAAGGAGGTGCGCCGCTACGAAAACGAGCAGGGCCGCTTCACGCTGATCTTCCTCGCCGCGTCGGAAGACGAGCAAAGCGGCATCGCCGACAAGGCGCCGCTGATCGAACTGACCTACAATTGGGATCCGGAAGACTACAAGGGCGGGCGCAATTTCGGCCACCTCGCCTATGAGGTCGACGACATCTACGCCACCTGCCAGCATTTGATGGACAACGGCGTCGTCATCAACCGGCCGCCGCGCGACGGCAATATGGCCTTCGTCAAGTCGCCGGACGGCATCTCGATCGAGCTGCTGCAGAAGGGACCGGCGAAGCCCAAGGCCGAGCCCTGGGCCTCGATGCCGAACACCGGCACCTGGTAGCGATCACGCCATCTTGAGTGGAGCGGCCAGGCGGACAAGCCGTCCGCCTTTGCCGTCTTGATCGACGGCACCTATCTACCTGCCTATAGCGCCTGCCCGGCAAGGGGCCGGCGCTCACCAGGAGAATTCATTCATGCCGACCAGCCGTGCCGATGTCGCCACCGAACATGCCAGCCGCTACCTGCAGCAGTTGTGCAAACACTGGGCGCATAAATTCCCGGTCGAGTTCGATCCCGCCCATGGCACCATCGATCTCTCGCTCGGCCGCACCGTCATGGATGCCGACGCGACCGCGCTGCATATAACGGTATCAACTGACGAAGCCGGATCGATCGAACGCCTGGAAAGCGTCGTCGCCGATTACATCAAGCGCTTTGCTTTCCGTGAAGAACTGACCTTCGCCTGGAAGCCCGCGCCGGCGGCATAAGGACCCTATTTTCCACCGGCCTGAGCGGCCATCTCCAGCAGCGCCCGCACCGAGCGCCAGTTGCGCGCCGTGCCCGGCACTTTCAACGTGCGCGGGATCAGCCCGGCAAACACCGATTTGCCCAATCCATCCGGCGCGTGCAGGTAGAGCACATCGCCCTTGATCTCGAAGCGTTCGGGCCCTGTGCACTTTTCGGCCAGCCGCGCCACCTCGTCGGCGGTCGGCTCGCGCTCCAGCACATAGGCGTGCAACTTCGTGTGGTCCGCGGCCACGTCCGGATAGGGATTTTCGTCCACCAACCGCTCGAACCATGAGAGATCGCGCACCATGATGCGTGAATGGAAACCCCATTTCTTCTCGAAGGCTGCTTCGAGCTGTTTCGTCAGCGTGACCGCATCGCCCTTCTTCGCCTTGAACACGGCATTGCCGCTCTGCACATAGGTGGCGACATCGGAGAAGCCGAGACCCTCGAAGAACGACCGCAACTCCGCCATCTTGACGATGCGGTTGCCGCCGACATTGATGCCGGAAAACAGCGCGACGAAGATTTTTCCAGCACCGCTCATATGATGAACCCGGCCAATGTCTCGTTGTCGGTGATGTCCTGGTACTGGACGCCCTCGGCCTCGAAATTCGCCTTGAGCAGGTCGAAATTGCGGCGGTCCTTGGTTTCGATGCCGATCAGCACCGAACCGAAATTACGCGCCGATTTCTTCAGATATTCGAAGCGGGCGATGTCGTCGTCGGGACCGAGCAGTTCGAGGAAGTCGCGCAGCGCGCCCGGCCGCTGGGGGAAGCGGATGATGAAGTATTTCTTCAAGCCCTCGAAGCGCAGCGCCCGCTCCTTGACGTCCGGTAGCCGCTCGAAATCGAAATTGCCGCCCGAAACCACGGCGACGATGGTCTTGCCCCTGATTTCCTTTCTGGAGAAATCCTTCAGCGCATCGATCGCCAGGGCGCCGGCCGGCTCCAGCACTACGCCTTCGACGTTGAGCATCTCGATCATGGTGGCGCAAAGCCGATTTTCCGGGATCAGCCGCACCGTGTCGGCCGGAAAATCCTTGAGATGCCGTAACGGCTCGCGGCCGATCTCGGCCACCGCCGCGCCATCGACGAAATTGTCGACTTTGGCGAGTTTGAGCCGTTTTCCCGCGGCGAGGCTCTCGCGCAGGCTCGGCGCGCCGGCCGGTTCACAGAAGACGAAGCGCGCTTCCCGGCCCTGATCGGCGAAATAATGGGTGACGCCGGCGGCGAGCCCGCCACCGCCGACCGGCAGCATGATGATATCGGGCATGCGGGCGCCCGGCATCTGGTCCGCGATCTCATAGGCGACGGTCGCCTGGCCCTCGATGATGTCCTTGTGGTCGAAGGGCGGCACCATATGGGCGCCGGAACTTTCGGTGAATTCGAAGGCGGCACGGTAGCAGTCGTCGAAAAAGTCACCAACCAGCCTGATCTCGACGAAATCGCCGCCGAACAGCCTGGTCTTGTCGATCTTCTGCTGCGGTGTCGTCACCGGCATGAACACCACGCCCTTCTTGCCGAAATGGCGGCAGACGAAAGCAAAGCCCTGCGCATGGTTGCCGGCGGACGCGCACACGAACAGTTCGGCCTCGTTGCCCGCCGCCAGCGTCTTGCGGAAGAAGTTGAAGGCGCCGCGGATCTTGTAGGAACGCACCGGCGACAGATCCTCACGCTTCAACAGCACCCGCGCACCTGTCTTTTTCGACAAATAGTCGTTTTCCTGCAGTGGCGTTTCCGGAAAGATCTGGCGGATCGCCGCGGCAGCGGCAGCGACGCGGGAAGAAAAACTGTTCATTGGAAAACACCTCGCGCCGGTTGTCGCCCGCGGACCCTCAATCATCGATCGGACCGCGCAGCCGGCCCCGCCTATTGCATATCCAGCCTCGCGACGCCATTGTCCGGCCATTCATGCCCTTCCGCAACGGGCATTCGTAGAATCCTTGCAAGCACTTGGAGGCGTTTGTTCATGCCGTGTCATCGGTTGGCCTGAATCCATGTCCTTGCCGGAATTCGGCGAGCCGACGGTGATGCCGCTCATTGCGCGCACCACGCATGCGTTCCTCCCGCCATTTTGGCTTTCGCGCAACACTGCGATGGCTGTAGCCGGGCGCTGATCACATTTCGACTGGACACGACTTAGTTCCGCCGCACTCTGCCTGTCCGGGAGGTGGCGGGGGTAGACAGGCCTTTCGGCCGGAGTTGGAATTTCAAGCGTGCCTTTGAACAAGATCTTTGCCGTTGTCCTTGCCTTGCTCGTCGCCGGCTGCGCGGGCTCGCAAACACAGGAACTGCTGGGTAGCGCCATGGTGTCCGCTCCGGTGACGGAGATCGCCGGCAACCACAGCATCTTCATCGCCACGACGCGCAAGAAATCCGACGATCCAAACAAGGTTTTCGACGGCGAGCGCTCGGCGACGCTTAACTACGCCCGCGTCAACGTCACCGTTCCGGGGACCCATGAGACCGGCCAGATCGAGCGGCGCTCGCGCGGCAAGTCGGATGACCCGGCCAAATATTTCATGGCCTCCGAGGTCGTCGGCTACGACACACAGCCGAAATTCTCCAGCGCCCTCAACGCCGACATCGCAGCGCGCGGCGGCCGCGTCATGGTCTTCGTGCATGGCTACAACACAGGCTTCGACGCCGCCGTCTATCGCCTCACCCAGCTTGTCCACGATTCCGGCTATCCCGGCACGCCCGTGCTGTTTTCCTGGGCATCCGGCGCCAGGACCACCGACTATGTCTACGACAAGGAAAGCGCCAGTGCCGCCCGCGACCAGCTGGAAGTGACGCTCAGGATGCTGCAGCAGTCGGGCGCCCGTCGCATCGACATCGTCGCCCATTCAATGGGAACCTGGGTGACCATGGAAACGCTGCGCCAGATGGCCATCAGCGGCGACCGCGATCTCGGCGGCAAACTCGGCGACGTGGTGCTGGCCTCGCCCGACATCGATGTCGACGTGTTCAAGAGCCAGATGCGGCGCTACGGCAAGCCCGACAAGCCGTTCATCCTGCTGCTGTCCGACGACGATCGGGCGCTGAGGCTCTCCGGCCTGATCGCCGGTTCGCGGCCGCGCGTCGGCGACTACAAGGATGCCGCCGATCTTGCTTCCTACGGCGTGACCGTCGTCGACCTCTCCAAGGTCAAGGGAAGCGACAGCTTCAACCATACGAAATTCGCCGACAATCCAACGCTGGTGAAGATGATCGGCCAGCGGCTGCGCGAGGATGACGGCTTTGCCAGCGACCGTGACGTGACCGACCGCATCGGCCTGCTCGGGCAATAGATGCGGTCCCGCGGTTTTCGCCGTTCCTGTTCAGCATCGCGGACGCATGGACTCACTTTGAACTGGACCGCGCCGGTCTCTGGCTTTATCGGAATAGCCAGCGACGTCATGCGTTTGACGTCCCCCTTCGCGGGAGCCGGCGCGTGACCGTGCGTTCGAAGAGTTACCTCGTCGTTGCGATCGCGCTCGCTGTCACCGGCTGCGCCGGCCGGAACACGCATGACCTGCTCAACAGAACTGCTGTCTCAGTGCCCGCTTCCGACATCGCGGCCACGCATGAGATCTTCGTTGCCACGACCCGCCAGAAGGCAATCAAGGATCCGCGACAGGTGTTCGACGGCGATCGCTCGCTGACCACCAGCTTTGCCCGCGTCGACGTCACCGTTCCGAAAAGCCATCAAGTCGGCGCCATCGAGCGGGCCAAGGGATCGGCAAACAGCGCTCCAGCCAAGGACTTCACCGCCAAGGACGTCGCCTTCTACGAAGGCGCGCCGCAATTCGCCAAGGCGGTCGGCGCCGACATTGCCATGCGCGGAGACCGTGCGCTGGTTTTCGTGCACGGCTTCAACAATGGCTTCGATGACGGCATCTATCGGCTGACGCAGATCGCTCACGACACGAAATATCCAGGTACGCCCGTTCTGTTTTCATGGGCGTCGAGTGCCAAGACGACGGGCTATCTCTACGACAGGGATAGTGCAAACGCGGCGCGCGACGATCTTGAAGCAACGCTGAGAATGCTTGCCAAGACCAAGGTGAGAAGCATCGACATTATCGCCCATTCGATGGGGACGTGGTTGACCATGGAGGCGCTGCGGCAACTCGCCATCACCGGCGACCGCGATCTCGGCGGGAAGCTCGGCTATGTCATTCTGGCCTCGCCGGATATCGACGTCGATGTGTTCAAGAAACAGATGATCCGCTACGGCAAGCCGGACAAGCCGTTCGCCATCCTGCTTTCGGGCGACGACCGCGCCTTGAGACTGTCAGGCCTTCTGTCCGGCGACAAACCGCGAGTCGGCGACTATGGCAATGCAGCCGACCTTGCCAGCTACGGCGTATCGGTTGTGGACTTGAGCAAACTGAAGTCCGGCGATCGCCTCAACCACGCCAAATTCGCCGATAACCCGATCCTGGTGCAACTGCTCGGCGACCGGCTGCGAGCACCGGCTGGCCTGGCTTCGGAGGAACCCGACCCGACACAGTTCAACAATATCGGTCAAGGCCTCGGCAAGGCTGTCGGCTCGGTCGCCGAGATCGTCATCACCACACCATTCAAGGTGCTGACCATAGCCACCGGCGGCTGAGTACCATCAACAAGCGCCGGGGTATGTTGAGATTCGGGTCAGGCCGAGTCGAGAATGGCGGCTTTCGAGAACCGGAGCGGAGCGTACTTTAAGTACGTGAGCACCGGAAGCGCAGAAAGCCACCATTCGCAGGCCGGCCTCACCCGAATATCGATATACCCTAGACGAAGAGATCGACCTTCTGGAAAGTCGTCACGTCGATCAGTCCGACATCGGAAATCCTGAGCTCCGGAATGACAACCAGCGCCAGCAGCGAGTGCTGCATATAGGCGTTGTTTAGCGAACAGCCCATCTTGCGCATCGCCTCGGTGAGCTTGTCCGCCTTGGCCGCGACGATTTCAGCCCGCTCGTCCGACATCAGCCCGGCGATCGGCATTTCGACCAGGGCCAGTTCCTTGCCCTTGGAGAACAGCACGACGCCGCCGCCGACCTCGCCCAGACGATTCACGGCCAGCGCCATGTCCTGCTTGTTGGTGCCGACGCAGATGATGTGGTGAGCGTCATGCGCCACGCTGGACGCCATGGCGCAGTCGCCCATGTAGCCGAAGCCGGAGACGAAGGCGTTGGTGACGCCGCCCGTGCCTCTGTGGCGCTCGACCAGCGCGATCTGGCAGACATCGTTGCGGCGATCCATGGCGACCAGCCCGTCCTCTACCGGCAGATCGGCCTCCAGTGCCCGCGTCGGCGCCTGGTTCTCGATGACGCCGATGACGCGCACCCGCACCTCGTTGGCGCCCTTGGGAGCGGCGATGTCGAAGTCGTGGGCCTTCAGCTTCTTGCCGAGCTTGACGGTGTTCTTCGCCGTCTTCGGATAATCATAGGCCGGAATGTCGATTTCGAGCTTGCCGCCCTTGGCCAGCCTGACGCCGCGTGCATAGACCTCATCGATTGCCATTGCGGCGAGATCCGAGACGATCAGCAGGTCGGCCAGCCGCCCCGGCGCGATCGAGCCGATCTCGCGCTCCAGTTTGAAATGCTGGGCTGTGTTGAGCGTCGCCATCTGGATCGCCGTCACCGGCTTCAACCCCTGTTGGATGGCGTGGCGCACCACGCGGTCCATATGGCCTTCATGAACCAGCGTGCCGGAATGGCTGTCGTCGGTGCACAGGATGAAGTTGCGCGGGTCGATCCCGCTCTCCGTCACCGCCTTGATCTGCGAGGCGACGTCGTACCAGGCCGAGCCCAGCCGCAGCATCGCCTTCATGCCCTGGCGCACACGGGCAATGGCGTCCTCGGCGCGCGTGCCCTCGTGGTCGTCTTCCGGGCCGCCGGCGACATAGCCATGGAACGGCAGGCCGAGGTCGCGCGAGGCATAGTGGCCACCGACCGTCTTGCCTGCCTTGACCGTCGCGGCGATCTCGCCCGACATCACCGGATCGTTGGCGGCGACGCCGGGGAAATTCATCACTTCGCCAAGCCCGATGATGTTTTCCCAGGTCATCGCTTCCGCCACATCGGCGACCGTCAGTTCGGCGCCGGCATGTTCCAGCCCCGGCGCCGAAGGCACGCAAGACGGCATCTGCACATGCACGTTGATGGGCATGGCAACGGCCTCGTCATGCATCAGCCGCACGCCTGGCAGCCCCAGCACATTGGCGATCTCGTGCGGGTCGATGAACATCGACGTGGTCCCGTGCGGGATGACCGCCCGGCAGAACTCGGTCACCGTCACCATGCCGCTCTCGACATGCATGTGCGCGTCGCAGAGGCCGGGCACCAGATAGCGCCCGCCGGCGTCGACCACCTTGGTGCCCTGGCCGATGGCATGGCTGGCGTTCGGCCCACAATAGGCGAAGCGCCCGCCGGCAATGGCGATGTCGGTGCCGGCGATGATCTCGCCTGAATGGACATTCACCCAGCGGCCGTTGCGGACGACCAGGTCGGCGGGCTTTCGCCCCATGGCGACATCGACCAGATGTGTCGCCATCTCGGTCCAGGGTTTGGGTTTTGCGGGCCTTGCGGGCTTGGCTTTCGTCATTGGCGATTCCTCGGTTGCGCCCAGTCTCGCAAATGTGGGCGGGCGCCGCCAGAGCCGTCGGTCCAACATCCGACGGCGGCCGGGCTTGTTGACTAATCTGGCCAAAACGCAATGCTGTCCGCGGACCGAGCCGTAAGAGGGAAACATGACCCGTTTTTGGAAAGCGTTCGCCATCGTCGTCCTGTTCGCCGCGCCAACCACTTTTGCCGCCGCCGAGGAACGTTGGCAGACCTTGCCGGAGCCCGCGGCCATGCCCGAACCCGATCAGAGCGGATATGCGCCGGTGAACGGCATCCAGATGTACTACGCCGTTTTCGGCGCGGGCGACCCGGTGCTGCTCATCCATGGCGGCCTTGGCCACGCCGACATCTGGGCCAGCCAGGTGGCGACGCTTTCCAAAACGCACAAGGTGATCGTCGCCGACAGCCGTGGCCATGGTCGCTCCACCCGCACCGAGCAGCCTTACGGCTACGACTTGATGGCGTCGGATTATCTCGCGCTGCTCGACTACCTGAAGATCGACAAGACCGCGCTTGTCGGCTGGAGCGATGGCGGCATTATCGGCATCGACATCGCGCTGCATCATCCAGAGCGGCTGACCAGACTCTTTGCGCAAGCGGCCAACGTAACCACCGACGGTGTCGATCCGGGCGTGATGACCAACAAGACCTTTGCCGCCTACATCGACCGCTCCGGCCGCGACTACAAGAGGATGTCGAAAACGCCGGACCAGTATGACGCCTTCGTGGCGCAAATCAGCCATATGTGGGAGAGCGAGCCGGCGTGGACCAAGGAACAGCTCGCCAAGATCACCACGACGACGGCGATCGTTGCCGGCGACCATGATGAGGCGATCAAGCGCGAACACACCGAATACATAGCCTCCGCCATCCCAGGCGCGAAGCTGATCATCCTGCCCAACGCCAGTCATTTCGCCATGCTGCAAGCGCCGGATGAATATAGCCAGGCGGTGCTGGACTTCATCGACGCCAAATAGGGAGATTCTGTGCAGCAACAGGTGAATCACAACTGTTGAACAATGGGATTCCGTTTTGCGACGAAAACGGTTATCGTCCCGGCAGGATTTTCTGAACCGTCATTTCGGAGAACTCGATGCGTCGTTTGACGTTTGCCAGTACCGGCTATCTTGTCCTCATGTGCGGGTCGGCGTTCGCGGCGGACATCGGTGCCGACGTGCCGATGACCGCGCCCGGCTTCGACTGGACGGGCTATTATGCCGGCCTGCAGGCTGGCTATGGCTGGGGCCAATCCGACATATCAGGAACAGAAGGCGCGCCGTTTTCCATCACGCCCGACATTGACGGCGGGTTCGTCGGCGGCCATGTCGCCGGCCTGTGGCAGTTCGACCAGGCGGTGCTCGGCGCCGAGGCCGAACTCAACTATTCCTCGATCGACGGCACGACGGAATCGGGCCTGGGAAGCACATTCGGCACCGACATCAAATGGTTCGGATCGGTCAACGCCAAGGCCGGCTACGCCGTGGATCGCCTGCTGGTCTACGGCATTGGCGGCGTCGCCTTTGCCGGCATCGAGACGTCGCAAGTCGCTGGTCCGGCGTTCGCCAGCACGCGCACGAATATCGGCTGGACCCTGGGCGCCGGCGTCGATTACGCGCTGACCGACAAGTTCGTCGTCGGCGCGCAATATCGCTACTATGATTTCGGCTCCGAGCACTACGACGTAGCGGAACCCTTTAACGATCGCGATCAGGACGTGAAGCTCAACACGGTCGGTATCAATTTGAGCTACAAGTTCTGAACCAGCCCACTGTTGTGGCGCTGCCGGCCACGACGGAGCTTGCGGAGCTATTTCAAAAGGAATTGGGGCGGCCGACGCTCCCAGTGGGCGGGGGAATGGGTTGGGCCTGGGAGACGCCGGCCTTGGCGGATCAAATCCGCCGCACAAACATCGTACCAATGCCCGCGGCGCCGAAAATTCCGTGATCGCGCCAGTATGGCCAAGCCGCCGGTCTGTTCGCACGTTCGGCCAAGGCCCAAGAACACGACTTGACGGCCTGTGTCTGGCGTCTGAAAAGGGCTGGCCTGCGGACGTGGCGGAATTGGTAGACGCAAGGGACTTAAAATCCCTCGATCTCTGATCGTACGGGTTCGATTCCCGTCGTCCGCACCAGCGACAATTTTTCAGATCGCCGGATAGCCGGCACTCAAGCCGGCATCGGGTTCAGCTTCAGGTGCTGGATCAGGATAATGGTCTTGGCATCAACAATGCGGCCGTCGACAATGCCGGCCAGCGCCTCGTCGAGCGGCATTTCCAGCACCTCGATGTCCTCGCCTTCGCCCGCCGCGCCGCCGCCGGCCGAGATGCGATCGGCGGGCGAATAGCGGGCGATGAAGAACCAGAGCCGTTCGGTGACGCTGCCCGGGCTCATATAGGGCGAAAACAACCGCTCCACGTTCCGCAGCCGGTAGCCGAGTTCTTCCTCCGCTTCCTTGCGGATACAGGTTTCCGGATCGTTTTCGTCGAGCAGGCCGGCACAGGCCTCGATCAGCGGCTCGCGGTGGCCGGTGACGTAGGCGGGATAGCGGAACTGGCGCACCAGGAGCACGGTCGAACGCGAGGGATCGTAAGGTAGGATCACCGCGCCGTCGCCGCGATCATAGGTCTGGCGCACCTGCGTCTCCCACTGTCCGTCACGCCGGCGGTAGTCGAGGACGGTCTTCTTCAGGACAGCCCAGTCATCGGAGAGGATTTCCTCCGAACGGATGCGAACGCGATCTTCCATCATGGTCTCCATGCTATCGGGTCGAGGCCTAGCCGCGAACCGGCGTTTCGGCAATGCCCTCAGTGATTGGTCCAGAAGCCGGTTCACCGCCTCGTGTCTGGCGTAGACTCGATCGGTTGCCTAAATAGCGGCTAACCCCTCCCCGGAGCCCCTTTTCATGACAACATCGCTTTTCCAGCCGATCACCCTCGACGGCCTTACCTTTCCCAATCGCATCGCTGTCGCGCCTATGTGCCAGTATTCGGCCGAAGACGGCTCGGCCAGCGACTGGCATCTCTACCATTGGATGAACCTTGCCATGTCCGGCGCCGGCATGGTCACGGTCGAGATGACCGATGTCGAGCGGCGCGGACGCATCACGCATGGTTGCCTCGGCCTCTATTCCGAAGACAATGAGGCTGCCGCCCGTCGGGCACTCGATGCGGCAAGACGCGTCGCCGCTCCCGGCACGAAGTTCGGCTCCCAGCTTGCCCATGCCGGCCGCAAAGCCTCCAATCGCAAGCCGTGGGAGGGCGGCGGACCGCTGCAGCCAGACGAGGATCCTTGGCAGACCGTGTCGGCGTCGGCGATCGCCTACGACACCGGCTGGAACGTGCCGCGCGCGCTGGAGGAGGAGGAAGTCCTGCACCTCATCGAACGCTTCGCAGACGCGGCAAGGCGGGCCGAACGCGCGGGCTTCGACTTCCTCGAGCTGCATGCCGCGCATGGCTATCTGATCTTCCAGTTCCTGTCGCCATTGTCCAACCAGCGCACCGACCGTTGGGGCGGCTCGCTGGAAAACCGCATGCGCCTTGTCGTCGAGATTGCCAAGGCGGTGCGCAAGGCAACGCCAAAGCTGATGCTCGGCGCGCGGCTGTCGGTGAAGGATTGGGTCGATGGCGGCTTCGACGTCGAGGATGCGATCGAAGTGGCGAAAGCACTCAAGGACGCGGGCGTCGCCTATCTCTGCTGCTCGAGCGGCGGCAATTCGCCGTTGCAGAAATTGCCCACCGGTCCGGGCTACCAGGTGCATCTGGCGGAGGCCGTGCGCAAGGGTGCCGGCATTCCGACCCGCGCGGTTGGCCTGATCGACGATCCGAAGCAGGCCGAAGCGATCGTTGCCGACGGCCGTGCCGACATGGTGGCGCTGGCGCGCGCCTTCCTGGCCGATCCGCGCTGGGGATGGCGCGCGGCGGCGACGTTCAGCGAGACAATCCACCCGGCGCCGCAGCTTGCGCGATCGGTGACCACCATGCAGCACTGGATGAAGGCGGCGGGCTGATCGGCCCGTTCTCCCGATACCGGCGCCCCCTGGCTTTGGACAGTTGCCCCGCTTCAATTCTCGCCGCAAACTGTTACGTTCGGTGAGGCCGCGGCGGGCGCGGCAGGGCTTGGGAGGAAATCATGGCGTTCAAGGCATTCTTGCCGGTTGCGGCGCTGACCGTTGTGGCCGGACTTTGGATCGGCACGTCGACGCCGGCCGGCGCACAATATTGCGAGGGCACGGTGCACGGCCTGTCCGGCCGCTACAATCTATCGACCGGCAGCGGCTTTCTTGCCGTGCGGACACGGCCGAATTCGTCGTCGCGGATGATCGGCCAGTTGTTCAATGGCGATCATACCGAGATCTTCGACCGACGCGGCAACTGGTATCAGGTCGAAATCGGCGGCCGGACCGGCTGGGCAAACGCACGCTGGCTGCGCAACGACTGCGGCTACTGAGCGGCTGTTTTCGAGTCGCTCCCGGTCGGATGGCAGCCTCCAAACAGGCTCTGAGACGTTTGGGCGCACGCTGAAGGCCACGTTTGCAACCAAATTGGCTGCTTTGCGTTGCGGCCATGATGGACAACAAACCTTTTGAAGTGCCGGTCGTCGTCGAACTTGGGCACGTCGGCAAATATCGCCATATCCGCAGCGCCCAGGAGGCGGCGGAATGCCTGATGACCGTGTGGCCGCTCAATCGCGGCCCGCGCCATCGTGATGCCCTCGACACTTGCCTCAAAGTGCTGGAAGGTTATCGTTCGACAGCGGATGCGCGCCGGGCGCTGATTGAAGCCGCCAAGGAATCGGAAGTTCTGGTGCCCGACGACCAACTGCCCGACGACCGGCTGCACTGAGCGGACGGACCTTTCAACCGGAGGTTTTCATGGCGAAGCTGACTTATAAGATCGTCGAGCATGACGGCGGTTGGGCCTACAAGGTCGGAGCGACCTTCTCGGAGACGTTTCCCACCCATCAGGACGCATTGCGCGCCGCCGAAATCGCTTCGGCCGAGCAACGGATCGCCGGAGCCACGGACGGCATCCAATACGAAGATGCCGATGGCGAATGGCATGAGGAACTGGCCGACGGCCGGGATCGGCCTCAGACAGAGGTTTCCGACTAGTTTGGGATCTACAGTCAGTTTTTGGCATTGAGCGGGACGCCGGCCGCGGACGTCCGGAGAGGAAACGCTCCGCGGCCAGCAACCGCCGCGTGGCCCTATTTGCCGCAGTACCGATCGTTGACGTTCAGCCCGGCATTGGCGTCTGGACCGGGCGTGTGATCGGCACATGGGCCAATCCCGCCGGTATTGCCCAAAGTGTTCAACCCGGAGCCGTCCGCACTGATACTACCGGTGGTGTTGGGATCGACAGTCGTCCGGTCTTCATTGCCGAACAACCACCAGCTATGGTTGGAATAGTTGCTATCCGACGACTGCGCCATCGCCGCTGTGGCAAGACCGATCGTCAGGACGGATGCTGCGAGTAGTTTTGTGTACATTTTGAATTACTCCATATCTTCGTCGTCTTGGGTGCGACACGGGGTAAAACCCGGCATTCAGCCGAATGGTTCCTTGAAATTGTTGTGAAGCCGGTTTGATGTCGGCTTGGAAAACGCACGTGCCGCAAGGCGTTTGATGAAGGCAATGACCCGGTCCGGCTCATTGAATTGAGGCATGTGGCCGAGGCCGCCGACAGATTCGAAATCAAGTGTTTCGATCTTGTCCTGCATTGGCTCGCCGTGGGTACGGATATCGATGACGCGGTCGGCCGTTCCGAAGAGAATGCCAGCCGGCATGACGATCTCGCCATAGCGCTGCTCGATGCGGCCGAGATCTTGCTCGACTGCGACGACATCGGAGGACGTGGCGTAGAAATGGGTTGGCCTCAGCCCGAGCCATCCACCTGCGTCGACCATGTAGTCGGCAGGAAAAACCCGCGGCGCGAAGATGAATTCCATTGTAGGCCGCGCATATCGGAGACTTGTCGGTATCGCCATGGTGTAAGCCATGATCCAGCGCCGCAGGCGTGAGGGGATATAGAGCAAGCCGGACTTTTCGCGCATGCCGGCTTCCAGATGGGTCAATGGCGCCAAAAGCGCGATGCCGGAAATTACCTCGGGATGCTCCACGGCCAGGGTCAGCGCGACGGCGCCGCCCAGCGAGTGACCGACCACCAGCGGCCTTTCCAGTCCCAGGGCTTCAATGAAGCGTCGCACGATCTCGGCCTGTTCGGGCAGCCGGCCCGTGGCGCTGCGCGCTCGCACCGAATAGCCCGACCCCGGTCGATCGAGCGCGATCAACCGGTAGCCCGGACCGAACCGTTCGAACAGAGTGTGCCGGAAATGATGGAGTTGGGCGCCAAGCCCGTGCACGAAGACAATCGGCTGCCCCTCACCCTGATCGACATAGTGGATGCGGTTGCCGCCGATCTCGATGAATTTTCCGACCGGCGGCACCAGCCTTTCAGCCTTGGCGGCGATCCACAGCGTCGCCAGCACCAGACTGGCGATCCCCAGGACCGCCAGCAGGAACAGCGTGCCCAGAAGCCATGACAGAATCGGCAAGATCATTGTTCACCGGACCAGAACCCGCATGAGCTTAGCTTCCCCCGATCCAGGTGCAACCTTCCGTCGAAACGGCGAGCGCGAAGGCCGCCCGTTTCGACGGTCGACTTCCGTGACGCGGCACCCTGTCCGTAGGCAATGGATATCTCGGGTGCGGATTGTTCACCGTTCCGGCGGCATTGCGGCCGCCGCCGCGCCGCGCTATCTCAGGCCACCCGTCATACCGGAGCCTCCCATGCCTGAAATCGTGACCGCCGCCATGCTCGTCATCGGCGATGAGATTCTATCCGGCCGAACCAAGGACAAGAACATCGGTCATCTCGCCGATATCATGACGGCGATCGGCATCGACCTGAAGGAGGTGCGCATCGTCCCGGACGAGGAAGACGAGATCATTGCCGCGGTGAATGCCGTGCGCGCCCGTTACACCTATGTGTTCACCACCGGCGGCATTGGCCCGACGCATGACGACATCACGGCCGATTCCATTTCCAAGGCTTTCGGCGTGCCTTGCGAGTACGATGCCAAGGCCTATGCACTGCTGGAGGCAAGTTACGCGGCGCGCGGCATCGAATACACGGAGGCCCGCAAACGCATGGCACGGATGCCACGCGGTGCCGATCTCATCGACAACCCGGTGTCCGTTGCACCCGGCTTCCGTATCGGCAACGTCCATGTCATGGCCGGTGTGCCGTCGATCTTCCAGGCCATGCTCGACAATGTCGTGCCGACGCTAAAGGCCGGCACGAAAATGCTGTCGGCAACCGTGCCCTGCCCATTCGGCGAAGGCCTTATCGGCGGGCCGCTTGGCGATATCCAGAAAGCGCATCCGGACACGATCATCGGCTCCTATCCGAAATATGGCGACGGCAAGTTCTGGACCGAACTGGTGGTGCGTGCCCGCAACCAGGAGGCCCTGGATGCCGCGCGTACCGATGTCGAGGCAATGGTGGCCGGGTTCGCCAGCAATCCCGGCTGATCTGGTCCAGACCGGAACCAAGCACGAAGCTGCAACGTTTCCTCGGCACGAGTTCGGTAGCTCGTAGATTGAGGGATTATCATGCGCTTCAAAACCATCGTCGCCATTCTGCAGAACGAGCAGGACGCGGAGCGCGTGCTCGACTGCGCCATTCCTCTCGCCACCCGGTTCCAGAGCCATCTGATCGGCATCCACGCCGAAACGCTTCCCGTGCCCTACACCTCGGCCACGGGCTTTCCGGACACTGAATTCCTGCAGGTTTCGGCCGACATGAACCGCGAGCGTGCCGAAAAACTGCAGGCGACTTTCCTCAGACGTATCGAGGATTCCGGCCTGTCCTTCGAGTGGCGAAGCCTGGAGAGCTTTTCGGGCGACAGTGCGCTGACCGGGATTTCGAGCGTGCGCGCCGCTGACCTGATCATTGCGGCGCAACGCGAAACGGGCGGTGACCCGAGCGCTGATGTCGACACGCTGGTCTATGATGCCGGCCGGCCGGTGCTGGTGGTGCCGCATGAGGGTCCGCTGATCACCACCTTCAAACACGTCCTGCTCGCCTGGAACGGCAGCAAGGAGGCGGCGCGCGCCGCTTTCGACGCGCTGCCCTTCATCATCGAAGCCGAGAAGACCGAGATATTGGTCATCGATCCGCCTGAAACGCTCGACGACAGCGCGGAGGCCGCCGGCGCCGAAATCGCGTCAGCGCTGTCGCGCCACGGCGCCACCGTCAGCGTCTCGCTGCAGCAGTCGGGAGGCAATTCGATCGACGACATCATCCAGACCAGGATCGCGGAGACCGGCGCCGATCTGCTGGTGCTCGGCGCCTACAGCCACTCCTGGCTGCGACAACTTCTGTTCGGCGGCGTGACGCGCAGTGTGCTGCGCACCGCGCCGGTAGCAGCCTTCCTGTCGCGTTGACGCATGTCGCGCAGGTCGCGAGTTTTGAGACAACGACATGCAGACTTGGAGCGGATCGCATGCATCTGTTTCGATGCGACGCGTTTGAAGTCCACCGCGATCGGTCAGGCCTGCGCTTGCCAAGGCCCCTGCTCTTGCCAAGACCCCTGCTCTTGCCAAGGCCCATGCTCTTGCCAAGATGGGGGCTTTCCAGCTAATTCCGCGCGCATTCCCCTGTTTTCTTGCGCGCGATCCCCGCGTGCTGCGGAGTGCGCGACATGTCCCTTCCCGAAAAAGCCTTTCCGGTCTCCTGGGACCAGTTCCATCGTGACGCCCGGGCGCTCGCCTGGCGGCTTGCCGGCGCCAACAAGGGGCAGTGGAAAGCGATCGTCTGCATCACGCGAGGCGGGCTGGTCCCCGCGGCGATCATCTCGCGCGAACTCGGCATCCGCGTCATCGAGACGGTCTGCGTCGCCTCCTATCACGACTATACCAGCCAGGGGCAACTGCAGGTGCTGAAAGAGATCACGCCGGCCTTGCTGGCCGACGATGGCGCCGGCGTGCTGATCATCGACGACCTGACCGATACCGGCAAGACGGCGGGCATCGTGCGCGCGATGATGCCGAAGGCGCATTTCGCCACCGTCTACGCCAAGCCGAAAGGCCGGCCGCTGATCGATACTTTTGTCACCGAAGTCAGCCAGGACACCTGGATCTATTTTCCGTGGGACATGGGCTTCACCTACCAGAAGCCGATCGCCGACGACCACGCCAGCTGATTCGCAACAACCTGGCTGTTACAGATCAGCAGCTTGCACGGGCATTATTTGCTTTCGCGAATAAGCCCGGCAGGCCGGATATTTTGCGAAATCGACGTCTATTGGCGGAAATCGGCCGGACGAATGAAATTTTTTACTTTTATTGCCGACAATTAGCCCTAAGATTCGTGAGACGGCAAACGATTCCGGAGGCTGGGGCTAGCTTCTTCGATGTTGACGAGGCCAACGACGCACAATCATCTGGCCGAAAGGGTCCGACGGCTCTTCGGCACGGCGCCGTGCCGCCTTCAGGTCGCCGCCCTGCCCTGGCGCGATGCCGGAAACGGTGTCGAGATCATGCTGATCACCAGCCGCGATACCGGCCGCTGGGTGTTGCCAAAGGGTTGGCCCGAGGCCAGGGAGCCGCTCTGCGAGGCCGCGGCGCGCGAAGCCGCCGAGGAAGCTGGGCTGCGGGGGAGTATCTCTCATCTCGAAGCCGGCCGCTACTTCTACGCCAAGGTGCTGGCTTCCGGCGAAGAAGTGCCGTGCGAGGTCCTGGTGTTCCCGCTGCACGTCGACAAGATCGCCGACCGCTGGAAGGAAAAACACTCCCGCACCCGCAAATGGGTCAGTTCCAGCGAAGCCGTGCGCATGATCAACGAACCCGACCTTTGCCAGATCATCGCCTATTTCTGCGCCGACCCGCACAGCTTCCCCTGACGCGACATTGAGCGGCGGCATCGCGCTGCCTGCAAACCGGATCGGTTTGCAAGGGCAAGCGGAACGGTTTTTTCAAAGGCGAGACACGCTGCGCCGCGCATCGACGTGAATGCTTTGCTAAGGAATCAAGGGTACGATTCGGCAGCTCTGGTATTTTCATCGATGGCGAACCCCGCAAATCCAATTCCGAACGAGTCCGGCGATCCCCAGCGCGAGCATCGTCCGCGCGTGCTCAAGGGCGGGTCGATCATCACCGGAATTTCGAATTCGGAAGTCGGTTGCACGCTGCGCAATCAGCACGAAGGCGGCGCCGAACTGAAGATACCACTCGAAGCCCGGGTTCCCGATCGCTTCCTTCTCTATGTGCCGCTCGACGGCATTGCCTATCGGTGCGAGGTTCGCTGGCGGCGCAATGACCGCCTTGGCGTGCAGTTCACCGGCACCGAGCCAAAGCCCCGGCTGCACTACGGCTGATCCTGTCGGAACCTGGGGGCAAGCGCGTGCCTCACCCCCTTGCCCTGGCAATAGTGTGAACATCGCCCGCATCCACGTCTCCCATTGGGCGGCAATTGCGATCGCCGCGCCGGTTTCTATCCCCGTTATCCACATATGTGACACACAAGATGTTGGGGTCACAAAAGCTACGCAAACGAATCCTTGACGGCGCAAAACGAGTCGCCTTTTATAGGCCATGCGCTTCTGTTGAGAGTGCGACCGGAAAGTTCTGAGCCCGGTATTTTTCCCGGATTATGTGCGTTTTTGCTCGCATTTCCGCCCGTTTACGAGGCCGGCGGAAGCGTTGGAATTGTGGGGCGATTGGGGACAATTGGGACAATTGTCAGGCTTGAATAAATTGTCTGTTAACACTATATTTAGTGTTTGCAGGTACGTTCGACGCTAGATAGTGTGAATCTCCCTCAAGTGAGGGAATCGAAAAAATCAGTTTTGAGGGACCCGTGGGGTTCGTCGGCGCGTTGGACAGTTACTTCGCAAGGAGTTTTGACCAGCAGGGCCGGCGGAGACCGCGAAATGGAGAGCCGGCCGTTTTCGAACGCCGGCAGACGCGGACATGCGTGTTTCGCATTGGGGGCAGAAATTCCCCTGACGAAAGCGCTATATATAGACAAAAGGGACCGGACCAATGCGCATCGAGCGTCGTTTCACCAAGCCAGGACAATCTGCCTATGCGGAGATCGAATTCCGCAAGGCGCTTTCGGAGATCAAGAATCCGGATGGTTCGGTGGTGTTCCGCTTGGACAACATCGATGTGCCGGCGCAGTTCTCCCAGGTCGCCGCCGACATCCTGGCGCAAAAGTATTTCCGCAAGGCCGGTGTCCCCGCACGCCTGAAGAAGATCGAGGAGAACGACGTCCCCTCCTTCCTGTGGCGCTCCGTCGCCGACGAGGCGGAACTTGCCAAACTGCCGGAAGCCGAGCGCTACGGCTCCGAGATCGACGCCCGCCAGGTCTTCGACCGGCTGGCAGGCACCTGGACCTATTGGGGCTGGAAGGGCGGCTACTTCAAGTCGTCGGAGGAAGACGCGCGCGCCTTCCGGGACGAGCTTGCCTACATGCTGGCCACCCAGCGCGTGGCGCCGAATTCACCGCAATGGTTCAACACCGGCCTGCATTGGGCCTATGGCATCGACGGCCCGAGCCAGGGCCACTTCTATGTCGACCCGTTCACCGGCAAGCTGACCAAGTCGAAATCCTCCTACGAGCATCCGCAGCCGCATGCCTGCTTCATCCAGGGCGTGCAGGACGACCTCGTCAACGAGGGCGGCATCATGGACCTTTGGGTGCGTGAAGCGCGTCTGTTCAAATACGGCTCCGGCACCGGCTCCAACTTCTCACTGCTGCGCGGCGAAGGCGAAAAGCTGTCGGGCGGCGGCCGCTCGTCCGGCCTGATGAGCTTCCTCAAGATCGGCGACCGCGCGGCGGGCGCCATCAAGTCGGGCGGCACGACGCGGCGCGCCGCGAAAATGGTCATCGTCGATGCCGACCACCCCGATATCGAGGAATTCATCGACTGGAAGGTCAATGAAGAGCAGAAGGTCGCCTCGCTGGTGACCGGCTCCAAGATCGTCAAGAAGCATCTCGAAGCGATCATGAAGGCCTGCGTCAATTGCGAAGGCAATGGCGACGACTGCTTCGATCCATCGATCAACTCCGCGCTGAAGCGCGAGATCAAGGCGGCCAAGAAATCCGCCGTGCCGGAGAACTGCATCTACCGCGTCATCCAGTTCGCCAAGCAGGGCTATTCGTCGATGTCGTTCAAGACTTACGACACCGACTGGGATTCGGATGCCTACCTCACGGTTTCGGGCCAGAACTCCAACAATTCGGTGTCGCTGAAGGACGACTTCCTGCGCGCTGTCGAGGACGATGCCGACTGGCACCTGACCGCCCGTAAGGACGGCAAGGTGCTGAAGACGCTGAAGGCACGGGATCTGTGGGAAAAGATCGGCTATGCCGCCTGGGCATCTGCGGATCCGGGCCTGCATTTCAACACGACGATGAACGACTGGCACACCTGCGCTTCCGCCGGTGCGATCCGGGCGTCCAACCCGTGCTCTGAATACATGTTCCTCGACGACACGGCCTGCAATCTCGCCTCGATCAATCTGCTGCCCTACCGCAACGCCGACGGCACCATCGACATCGCCGCTTACGAGCACACCGTACGGCTGTGGACCATCGTGCTGGAAATCTCGGTCATGATGGCGCAGTTCCCGTCGAAGGAGATCGCCAAGCAGTCCTATGAATACCGCACGCTCGGCCTCGGCTATGCCAATATCGGCGGCCTGCTGATGACCTCGGGTATTCCCTACGATTCCGACGAGGGCCGCGCCATCTGCGCCGCCCTCACCGCGATCATGACCGGTGTCGCCTATGCCACGTCGGCTGAGATGGCCGGCGAGCTTGGCGCCTTCGCCGATTACGACCGCAACGCCCAGAACATGCTGCGCGTCATGCGCAACCACCGCCGTGCCGCCTATGGCGAGAAGCAGGGCTATGAGAAGCTCGCCGTCAATCCGGTGCCGCTGGTCGCCTCCGACCTGAAGCAGCCGGAACTCGCAACCCACGCCAAGGCCGCCTGGGACCGCGCCATCGAGCTTGGCGAGGAGCATGGCTATCGCAATGCGCAGGCAACCGTGATCGCGCCGACCGGCACGATCGGCCTGGTCATGGATTGCGACACCACCGGCATCGAGCCCGATTTCGCGCTGGTCAAGTTCAAGAAGCTGGCCGGCGGCGGCTACTTCAAGATCATCAACCGCGCCGTGCCTGAAGCGCTGCGCACGCTCGGCTACTCCGAGGCCCAGATCGGCGAGATGGAGGCCTATGCGGTCGGCCACGGCAATCTCAACCAGGCGCCGGCCATCAACCCCGGCGCGCTCAAGGCCAAGGGTTTCACCGACGACAAGATCGCGGCGCTCAATGCAGCGCTGAAGTCGGCCTTCGACATCAAGTTCGTCTTCAACCAGTGGACGCTCGGCGCCGACTGGGTGAAGGAGACGTTCGGGTTCTCCGACGAGCAGCTCAACGACTTCTCGTTCGAGATACTGCAGGCGCTGGGCTTCTCCAGGAAGGACATCGAGGCCGCCAACATCCATGTCTGCGGTGCGATGACGCTGGAAGGCGCGCCCTTCCTCAAGCCCGAACACCTCGCCGTGTTCGACTGCGCCAGCCCGTGCGGCAAGATCGGCAAGCGCTCGCTGTCGATCAACAGCCACATCCAGATGATGGCGGCGGCACAGCCCTTCATCTCCGGCGCCATCTCCAAGACCATCAACATGCCCAACGATGCCACGGTGGAAGACGCCAAGGGCGCCTACATGCTGTCGTGGAAGCTGGCGCTGAAGGCCAACGCGCTCTACCGCGACGGCTCGAAGCTGTCGCAGCCGCTCAATTCCTCGCTGCTCGCCGATGTCGAGGACGACGAGGACGAAGCTCTCGAGCAACTGATCGCCGCACCGGCGGCGGCGCGCGCGGCACAGATCACCGAGCGGATCGTCGAGCGCATCATCGAGCGCGTGTCGCGCGAGCAGGAAAAGCTGCCCGGCCGCCGCAAGGGCTATACGCAGAAGGCCAAGATCGGTGGCAACACCATCTTCCTGCGCACCGGCGAATATGACGATGGCCGCCTCGGCGAGATCTTCATCGACATGAACAAGGAAGGCGCGACGCTGCGTGGCCTTCTCAACAACTTCGCCATCGCCATCTCGCTCGGCCTGCAGTACGGCGTGCCGCTCGACGAATATGTGCACGCCTTCACCTTCACCAAATTCGAGCCAGCCGGCATGGTGCAGGGCAACGACGCCATCAAGAGCGCGACGTCGATCCTCGACTACGTGTTCCGCGAGCTGGCGATCTCCTATCTCGGCCGCAACGACCTCGCCCATGTCGACCAGTCGGACTTTTCCAACACCGCACTTGGCCGCGGCATCAGCGAAGGCAAGACGGACGCGGTCTCCAAGGGCCTGACCCGTGGCGCCTCGCCGGTGAAGCTGGTGTCGCGCGTCAGCGGCAACGATCCGAAAGGCTTTGCGGCTCCCTCGGGCGCCCCTGCCCGCTCGGTGCCGACAGCCTTCTCCGGCTCCAACGTGCTGGCCCTGAAACCGGCCAGCGACGAAGCGGTCGCCTACAAGCGCGACTATGAGGAGCGAGCGAAGGAACTGGCCGAGGACATCACCTTCGAGGAAGCGGCTGCATCCGACGCCACGGCAGGCTTGTTCACCGATGCCGCAGCCCTTGAGGCGGCCGAGGCCAAGAAACTCGCCAACGACCGCCGCGCCAAATCGCTGCTCCAGGGCTACACCGGCAATTCCTGCTCCGAGTGCCAGAATTTTACGATGGTGCGGAACGGGACTTGTGAGAAGTGCGATACGTGTGGTGCCACGAGCGGGTGCAGCTGAGAAAATTCTGATGATGAGGCCCCCTAAACGCAACATTTCGGCCCGGTCGCAAGATCGGGCCGAAATGGCAAAAGGAACAAAAAGGGTACGGCTCAGTTTGCTTTAACAACACGACCGGAGCACTCATGTCAGAAATCAAATCGATCTCAAGAACGCCGCCTGTTGACGTTCGACGACGGCTTCGAGCGGAAGTCGGCTTCGGATGCCCGATGTGCGGTTCTCCGCACCTGGAATATCACCATTTCAATCCTACCTGGGCCGAGCAAAACCATCACGATCAACAGGGCATGATCGCCTTATGTGCTGAACATCATGCTGCCGCCGATTCGGGAGCGTTCACAAACGATCAACTTACGAGTCTTAAGCGACCCAATCATACCTTTGTCCAAAGTAGCTTTCAGTGGCGTAGAAAACACACCATTTTCGTTTGCGGTGGAACTTATGCCTATCAATGCGATAGTATGCTTCGCGTAGGGGGAATAGACGTAATCTATTTTGAAAAAGATGAATTCGGATGCGATACTCTTTCTTTGAATATATATGATGTTTGCATGAATAGAATATTCGAAATGCGGATGAACGATTGGACCGCCAAAATAAATGTAGATGACATCGAGACGCCGCCGGCCGCGCGAACGCTTTTATTCAAATCGACTATCCATCAAGTTAACGTCAAAATCGAATTCAAAGATAGGAAATCGTTGAGCACCGAAGACGAGAATATCTCCGCCGAATTCGGAATTCCTGCCGAGGAAAACGTCGTTTTCTGCTTCTTTACAGGTGATATGCCTGCACCTGTGCCCGTCAAATTCAACGATCGCAACATCCAGGTCGGCGGTATGATACTAGAAGGGAATCGTATGGCAGGCTGCGGCGTCGGCATCCAAGTTGGTTAAGTTAGTCCACTTAAGGGAGTGATGACATGCGTTACGCGGTCGTGATTGAAAAAGCAGGAGATAATTTCTCCGCCTATGTGCCGGACCTCCCCGGCTGCATCGCGACCGGTGCGACCGTACCTGAGGTGGAAACCGAGATTCGCGACGCAATCCGCTTTCACATCGAAGGTTTGCGCGCCGATGGGCTGGACGTGCCTAACGGCGTCAGCCTCGCGGAATACGTAGAGGCATAGAAGACAGACCCGGCGCCTCGCTCATCCGGACCGGCTCGGATCCCGCCTCCTACCCCGCCGGCAACACGTACAGCGTCTGCTCGTCAAACAGCGACTCGTCCTGGCCTATTCGCACGAACAGCAGTTTGCGCGCCTCACCCGTGGGCACCTCGAAATACTGGATGCCGTCTGGCATTTCGCCCCAGTCGCCGCAGGGTGGCTCTGGAACCTCGTTGGGGTCGGCCACCGCTTTCAGTTCTTTCGCGTAGGCCGCGTCGGGGCTGAATGTATAGCGCTTGATGCCGGCGGGAACTGTGCCCTCGGTGTAAGGCGCCAGCACGCAGCGGGCGCTGACTGCCTTGTCGGTCTTTTGCAGGAACAGGCGCTGCAAGGCGGCCTCGGCGGTTTCACCTGATATGATGTCGAAGACCTCGACAAGAGGGTCGGCGGCGCCGCCATCGCTGTATTTGATGGCGAGCGCATTGCCGGCGAATTCGAAGTGGATCTGACGGAAGCCGAAATCGCAGCGCTGCACCCAGGCGGCGAGCCCGACACTCCTGTCGGACAGCCTTTCCCAGACGCATTTGTCGATGGGCGGGCGCGACGGCGCCGGCTCGTCCGCCACGGCGGATATCGTCGTGGATGCAAGCAGGGCGCTGACCCAGATGATCGATTTCATGGCATTATTCATCGCTGCATCCTGTCAAAGTGAAGGCATCCCAGGCCGAACCATCGGGATTGGCATTGGCGAAATCGGCCAATTCGCTGAAGGCCACACCGAAATCGGGTAAAAGCAGCCCTTTCGGCGCCGCTGTCGCTTCGCGCGAATTCAACTGCTCGGCGCCGCCGCCGGTCAAGGCATAGACCTGTCCCTCCCATATCCTGCACAGTCCGCTGCCGTCCTGCAGGCCCGCTTCGCGGTCGTCGTCGGTGCAGGTGTGGCGGATGGTGCCGAGCGGAAAGGAATTCTTGCCGTTGGTCCAGGTGATGTCGGCCGGCAGGCTTGTGCCGGTGTTGGGCACGGTCAGCGAAAACACCTGCGCCGTCAGCGCCGCCGGCTCGTTGGCGAGCGGCCGAAATTGCATGACGGCACCCGAGCGCTGTTCCCGATAGGTGGCGTGGCTCAGCAGACAGTCCCTGGCGCTCGCCGCCTGCATCGGACCGAGCAGGCCCAGGAAGACGAAGGCCAGTTTGCGGGTGATCATTAGATGTCTCTGGGAAAGCGTTGCCTGGGTACTCCCGCACAGTCGCATCATCCGTGCAAAAGCATAAGCGAAATCCGGAACGGCAGCGTTTGTCCACGCCTGGACGAAACGTATCCCGTATCGTTCCCAACAGTCTGTATGGTCGAGCGCAACAACGAAGGAGAAAACCCGGTGATGCGGCGCTTTATGACGACGATGACGATGTCCGCATTCGCGGCTGGCCCTGCGATGGCGGCGGCGCCCTATGTCGGAGCATGGTCCAGCGACCGGCTGAACTGCAGTGCGACCGCCGACGTCCAAAGCCAGACTGTGTTCACCGTGGATCGGGCGTCGCTGTCGCTTCCCGAATTCGGCTGCGAGCACGCGACCTTCCGCAAAACCGCCACCGGCTGGGTGGTGCATGCCAGCCAGTGCTACGGGTCGGACCCGTCACTGGAGGAGCCGTTCACGCGCGTCATCCGTATCGTCAAGCATGGCGCCACGGTGCGGTTCACCTGGCATGGCTTCGACAGCGGGCCCCTCGTCCGCTGCTGAAGGCATCCGGCGCCTCACACCAGCAGGGCGATCGCTTGTGGCGGAGACCACCAATTGTCGAAGTCGGCGCCGCCCCTCATCGCCCTGCCGGGCACTTCTCCCCGTATAGTGACCTATGGCATTCACACATCTCTTTCCGCTCATGGACGGTAGGTCAAAAATGCCAGCATTTTCAACGCCTGCATCCTAGCGCCGCCAAGGGATCATGACGACATCGCCCTCACTTAAGTCTTTGATTTCACGTTTCTTTAGCCGCCGCAGAAAGATGTGTGAATCCGATAGGTATAGTGACGGGGAGAAGTGGGCCGGCCGCAACCTCGGCACCCATTCTGCAACGCTGGAGATTGGCGAAATCCATCGCGAAAGCGTCCTTCTCCCCGTCACTATACGGGGAGAAGATGCCGGCAGGCAGATGAGGGGCGGCGCCAACGTCCGGAAAAGGTTGGGGTACGAATCCGAACCCGAAGCGATTGTCCGCTCACACCAGCCCGACCAGAAACGCGGCGCCGCCGAGAAAGCCAACCGAACAGACCCACAGCAACCAGAGGCCGCGCACCCGGCATTCGAGCACCGCCGAGGCGGGGTTAGCGGGGTCATAGCGCACGTCGACCTTGCTGCCCTCGACATACTGCCGTGCCTGACCGCCGACGAGGCCGAGCAGCGAAGCCGTCACGGTGGCGCCGAAGGTGACGCGATCGGCACTGTAGCGCTGGCCGGCGACGCCATAGGAGTAGACGATCCGCGATTTGAAGACCGTGCGCCAGCGTCGATAGCCTGAATGGCTTCGCAGCGCCTGCAGGCCTGACGCGTCGACGCGGCCGGCCGCGACCGGCCATTTTGCCGCCTGCTCGGCCAACGATTTCTGGGCGAAACCCATGCGCAGGACAAACAGGCCCATGAACAGCAGCAGCGCTCCCGCGCCGAGGTTCTGCGGCTTGGGCAGATGCGGCCCGATAGCCTCCAGGACGCCCCCGACGGAAAACACCAGCACAACCGCGCCGATCACCAACCCTGCCGAAAGCTGCACCATGAACTTGAAGGCGCCGTCCGGCATGGTGCGCTCGATCACGGCTTTGCCCGGATCGGCCGGATTGTAGAAGACGGTCACTTCCGCGCCGCGAGGAAACTGCGCAAGGGTTTCGGCGACTCCGAAATTCCCCAAATTCTCCTTCACGCTGTAGCGCGAGCTTTGAAATTTCTTGCCGCCGACCTTGTATTCAAAGGTGATCGCCGGAAAATTGCGCATTTCGGTGGTATCAGTGCTATCCGAGCCAACGCCCAAGCGCCTCACTTCACGGGCTTCGACGCGCGACGAGATGATCTTTCCCGGCGCCGGCAACCAGCGGCTGAGTGCCTTTACCTCTCGCCATTTCAGGAAGGTGATGAGCGACAACATGCCGGCGACCACGCAGGCAAAGCCGACAAGCAAAATCTTGAGTTCCAACTCGTCTCCCCCCAGGAGTGCAGGAGCCTGCACATAGACAGCAAGGCTGCGGCAATGTCTTGTTTATTCGCGAAGCCTCCCCTTCGGATCTGGAAACGACTGTCTTCCGTTGATCTGGATCAACGCACATGCACCGTGCGTGCTGTCTTCTCGACACTCATCGAAGGGAGAACCAACGTGTCGACTTACGACCTCATGATTACGGCCGCGGTCTTGCTCTATTTCGGGTCATTCTCCGCGGTCCTGGCCTATGCCACCCTCGATGAATCGCGTCGCCGGCCACGCAGATAAGAGCAGCGCAAACAGCAACAGCCACGCGCGAAGGAACGCCGGGCCTGATCGGCTGCTTCAGTTGGCGTCGGCGACGGAGATCCGGCCACCGGCCCAGGCGCGCCATTGCCGTTCGTCGCCGTGGAAGACGTTGAGGTCGATGCGGCCGGTGACGCCATGCGACAGGCCGGAGCCGGAATACTGCCAGAACAGCCATTTGCGATCGGGGTAGACCTTTGACGGGTGCCGCGCCACCGCCCGCAGCCAGAACGGATAATCGAGGAAGGCGCCGCGCAGATTGTCGCGATAGAAATCGGGCGCGGTGTAGATGATGGGCCGCTGGCCGTAATGGCGCTCCAGCCTGTCCATGAACACCTGCATCTTCTCCAGCACCTTTTCACGCGACGGCCGCCGCTTGCAGCTGGACTCGCCGTTCCACTCGACGTCGATCACCGGCGGCAGAGCGCCTTCGACCCTGGGCACGTTGCGGATAAACCAGTCGGCCTGCTCGCCGGCCGTACGGCACCAGTAGAAAAAGTGATAGGCGCCGCGCTTCAGGCCGGCGGCGTCGGCATTGCGCCAGTTCCTGGTGAACATCGGATCGAGGTGGTCGCCACCGTCGGTGGCCTTGATGTAGGCGAAGTTGGCGCCCTGAGCGCGCAGCTTGTTCCAGTTGACGTTGCCCTGCCAGCGCGAGACGTCGACGCCGTGCACGGCAAGGTAACGGGGCGAAGCCTTGCCGAAATTGATCGGCTTGGCATCGCGAAATCCATAGCGCGTAAGCGGCCCGGCAAGCATCGGAGGCGCCGCGCGGCTGAGCAGCCTCGGCGGCGATACCAGGGCCGCCGGCTCGATTGAGGGCTCGACGCTGTCCGACGGATCAGGCGCAGAAAGTGCCACCGTCTCTTCCTCCGCCAGTCCGAAAGGCCGCGGACTTTCGTCGACCGGCGCCATTTCGACGCTCGGCGCCTTGCTGGGCATTGCCCGCGGCACCGCCGCGATAGGCGCCGGCGGCCGTATCACGGAACTGGTGGTTTCGCTCGACGGCTTCTGCAAATCCAAAGCGTCGACGCCGGCCGTCGACGTGCAGCCGGCAAGGCATAGCGATGCGATCAAGAAACTGATGGCGCCCGAAATCCGCATCTGGACCTGTACTCAAAACACAACAGACCGAGGGCAAAACGACAGCCAACGGACAAACCGGATCAGTTATGAATGAGAAATTACCAATAAAGTTTGAATCAAAGATTATTTGCCCGAGCGAGGGTTCCAAGCGGGGTCGGGAAGCGACCTCGGGCGCTAGCCGTTCTTCCTGAATACCCCAATCATCGGCCCCAAATTCCAGTAGTCGTCATTGCGGCCGATGGCCGGTGCAAACAGGCTGGATATCGTGCCGTCGAGGAACAGCGCATTGTTGCAGCCGAGCGCGTCGCGGAAAAGACGGGCGAAGGCATGGAAGGTCACCGTGCCGTTCGAAATCGCGAAGACCGCGACGCCGTCCTTGCGCACCCCGACACCGTCGCGGGTTTTGCGCGAGGTGCCGTCGGCCTGGAATTTCGGATGCAGCTTACCGTCGATCACCAGCATCGGCCCGGATTGGGTCGCATAGTCGACGGGCGGACGCCTTTTCACAAAATCCTTGGTGGCGCGGACCGCCGCCTTGCCGTCGCGCATGTAGAAAATGCCATTCGGCTGCAGGGAAAAATTGCCGCTTCCCGACCCGGTCTTCACAGAAGCCATTTCCTGGCCCTGCTCGACATACAGACCGACCGGAGCGAGATTCGGGTGATACATGCCGGCATTGATGCCGAACAGCATCGTGCGCCCGGCCGCCCGCTGCGAGGCAGCGAGATTGTGCAGAGACTGAAACGGCTTGCCCGCCGGATCCCTCCAGAAGAATTCGACCTGATATCGCTTCGGGTCGACCTCGCAAACGAGATAGCTGGTCGCCTCGAAGACTAAGTCCCGGCATGGCGGCAGCAAGGCAACCCATTGGCCAAACCCCATGCCGAGTGCCGCCACCGACGGCAGCGCGCCCTTGGCCAGCGCCAGCAGCAGCGGCACCGATTGCAGAAGGGTGAAGAAATCCATGCGCGTGCTGGAATCCAGATTCGGGGTCCAGTACGGATATAGCCCGTTTCAAGCGATACTGCCCATCGCCACGCTCAGCAATAGGACGACGCCGAGCACCCCGCGATAGATGACAAACGGCCAGGCCGAGAAACGCTCCAGCACACGCATCAGGCCCCTTGGGCGGTCGAGGAAATCGGCAGCAGTTCGGTGATGCCTTGCACGACGCCGAGGAACGCCACCTTGGCAGGCCGACGAAGCCCGTGTCAGGCCTTGAGTGCTGTCGGCCAACGTCGAATTCCATGTATGAGAGATCGGGCTTGCGCGGACCGACCAGTCGAGATCAATCCCGGGCAAGCCTTATCGTCATGGGCCAGATAATCAATTTACGGATTTGTAAGCTGATGCGCCGGCATGCGCGCGATTGAAAACCGACCCAGCTTGGGCCGGTCTGAGATTCACTGGGAAAATTGCAACGCGATTACGGGCAGAGCCAGAGTTTCTGGCATGCCCTGGCGATCACATGAGCCGGCGGAACAACGGGCTCATCGACGGAAGGCCGGCGAACCCGTTCGAGCAGCATGCGCACCTGTTCGGGGCGCACACGGTCGCGCTCCATCACGAGCAGGACCATCGGATCGCTCAAAAGCTCGTCCAGGGTGGTGATGCTGTCGTTCATCCGTCGTCTCCTCGAATGCCGTACCCGCGACCCATAAATAGGGAGACAATGATGGCCCGCCAATGACGCTTTGCCGGCTATCTCGTGTTGATTTGGATTAAATTTTGTTCAGGCTTGCGCCCTCCGTTCCGAAGGAAAAACTAGCCTGGCGGCGGGGCGCCTTCGTACTGCGGCAGGCCGTCATCGAGCACCAGCCAGGGCTGCTTCGAGGCCGTGAAAATATGCATTTGCGGCTTGAAAACGGTGGGGTCGTCGAGCGAACCGGTGGTGATGCCGATAATCCCCGCGGAATCACGCCGGGAAAACATCGTCGTGCCGCAGTTCGGGCAAAAGCCGCGCTTGAGGTCCGGCGAGGAGTTTACCGTCGCCAGCGGCCCGTCGACCGTCAAATCGTCGATGCGAAACAGCACACGTGCGTTGAAGGCGGCGCCGATCGCCTTCTGGCAAACGCGGCAGTGGCAAATACGCTCATTGATCGGGGCCGCGTCCGCGCGGTAGCGCACCGCCTTGCACAGGCATCCGCCCTCATATCTTGCCATTGTCTGGATCCATTGGTGGGAGAGAATAGGGGCAAGTTAGTGGCGGGACCGTTTGGGTCAATTGAAAAGCTTTGATACAACGTCATCGCTTATGCTGATGCGGGCGGCCATGACATCGAAACCATCGTAATGACCGCGTGAAAATCCGCCGACTGCCGCTAGACAGCCGGCGGTTTGGGCGGTCATTCCGTTTCGCCGACCACCTCGTCCCAGGTCTTCACCTTGGTCTCGCCATTGAGGAAAGGCAGGGCCGCGGCCGTCAGTTCCGGGGCGAAGAAGACGTCGTAGTGGGTACGGTTGGGCAGGATCGCCAGCCGGTTCCGCGACAGGTTCTCACGCATCCAGCCGGCGTCCTTCAACCCGCCGCCGAGCATCTGGTAAAACTTGATCTCGTGCTCTGGCTTGTACATATCGCTGTCGCCATAGGCCAGCATGACCGGCATCTTCAGCTTGGCGACGTCGGCCGAGTAGTCGTAGTTCTGGCGCATGAAATTGCCAAGCGCGTCGAGCAGTTTCGGGAAATCGTCTGGATGTGGCGCCACCGCGACATAGGATTTGTACATCGGCGTGTCCTTCATGAACGCGGCGGCGGCCGCGCTCACCTGCGCCTGCTGCGGGCGCATCTCGTCATAGAAGCCGTCGGCCGCATAGCCGGTGGATACCAGCACGAGGCGGCGCACCGCTTCGGGATGCTGGACAGCAAGACGGAATGCGACGCCGCCGCCCAGGGAATACCCCATGACGTCGATCTTGTCGTAGCCGAGCGCCTTGACGATATCGGCCATGTCGTCGCCCATCGCCTCCAGGCTGAACGGCCGATCGCCGAGCGCGGTGCGGCCGTGACCCTGCAGGTCGACGCCGATGACGGTGCGGTTTTCGGCAAGTTTCGGCAGGATCGGCGCGAACATATCCGTGGTGCCAAGACCGCCATGCAGCAGAAGCAGCGGCTCGCCCTTGCCATAGATGGCATAATAATATTTCAGGCCGTTGATCGGCAGCAGGCCGGACTTTTCCAGCTTCGGCAGTGCATTCGTTTCAGTCGTCATGGCGGATTTTGTCTCCTCTGCATTGGTGGTGCCCGGGCAGCCAACGAGTGCTACGACCGAAGCAAAAATGGCGAAAAACAGGGTTTTGAACATATCGATCTCCTCTCCTGCCGATATCAAAGCGTCATGCCGATCAAAGCGTTTGGCCGATCAAAGAGTTTTAGCGAGTTCTTCGAGCTGGTCGGTGCACTGTCCCCAACCCTCGTGGAAACCCATCTTCTCATGCTGTTCGCGGTCTGCGACGCTCCAGTGCCTGACCCGAGCGATGTAGCGGGTCTTGCCGTTGCCCTCGTCCTCGAAGGTCAGCACCACGGTCATGAACGGCTTTTCCGATGGCTCCCAAGCCTCTGTGTAGGCGTCGGTGAAGACGATCTTCTTGCCGGGAACGACTTCGAGGAAGACACCGGGGTTGGGGAATTCGTTGCCGTCCGGGCTAGCCATGACGACAAGGCTCGAGCCGCCGCTGCGCACATCCATTTCGGCCCGTGGTGTCGTCCATGGTTTTGGCGAGAACCATTGCGTGACCAGCTTCGGATCGGTCCAGCAGCGGTACACGTTCTCGCGCGGCGCATCGATGACGCGGGCGAGAACCAGTTCACGGTCGTTGGTGGGGGCGATGTCGAGCTTGGTGGCCATGAAGATGTCCTCGGCTGTCGGTTTGATCTGGCTTCCGTCCCAAGGACGAGCCGATGAACCGCAAGCCGACACCGCCGGCGAAATTTTTGCGACGACGTTCCTGGCGGGCGTCGGTCCGGTTGGAACGAAGGGCGTGTCAATGGCGCTTGGCTTGCACCAGATAGGCCTCGATCTCGGTCTCGCCGAGCCATTTTGCTGCTTCCAGCCGATGCAGGCCTTCGACGAGGATATGGCGCTTGCCGTCATGGCGGACCTGGATTGGCGTCTTCATGCCGTTTTCCAGGATGTCCTCGGCCAGATGGCGGACGGTCTCGGGATGCAGCGTCTTCTTGCGCGCCGTCGGCACGTAGATCTCGTCGACCTTGACCTTTTGCACTCTGAGCATGCCGACCCCCATGGCGGAAACGCCGCCTCCCCTGAGATAGTCCGTTTGATGGAGGCGGCCAAGGGTGCGGCTAACGAATGCTGGCCCGATCGTTTCCATTTGACGCTGGACCGGCAGATCGCCGAAATGGCGGCCTCGAACTTCTCCGGTGTTCATGACCCATTTGCCGACCGAGTTTCCCGATTTCGGACTGACGCCGGAGCAGCGCCGGCACGCGGTGCGCGGCCATTACTACGAGTGGCCTGGCATGGATGGCGAGCGCGGCGAGATCTGGTGCTACAGCGACCGGTTTTCCTATCGCGCCGGCGAGACGGTGGCGTTGCATGTCAGTTCGACGGCCTCGCGGTTCAATATCGCAATCGTCCGCGACGGCGGCACGGAGACCAAAGTGTTCGAGCAGGCAGGCATTGCGGCACGCTGGCAGGACACGCCCGACCAATGTTCGGCCGAAGGCTGCGGCTGGGATGCGTCCTTCGAATTCCGCGTCGAGGCGGACTGGCCGTCCGGAGCCTACCGGGTGACGCTGACCGCCGATGGCCGTGATGGCAAGCCGATCCAATGCCACCATCTGTTCATCGTCAGCCCACAGCCAGGCCCCAAACCCGGCCGTGTGCTGCAGGTGGCGGCGACGGGCACCTGGCTCGCCTACAACACTTGGGGCGGCTCCAACCACTACCAGGGCATCACCGGGCCGGACCGCAACCAGTATTCGCCCATCGTGTCGACGCAGCGCCCATGGTGCCGTGGCTTCGTGGTGCTGCCGAAGGACGCGCCACGCGTGCCGCTGGAAGTCGCCGTGCCGCCGAAGACGGTGCCGCGTTATCCGCACATGGAATGGGCGCTCGCCACCGGCCATTCGAAGAAATACGCTTCGTCGGGCTGGGCCAGCTATGACAGCCACTTCTTCCGCTTCGCCGAACGGGCCGGCTATGAGGTCGATCTTGCCAGCCAGCATGATTTGCACTTTTCGCCCGAGATTCTCGACGGCTACGACTGCGCCGTCTTCGTCGGCCATGACGAATACTGGACCTGGGAGATGCGCGATGCCGTCGACAATTATGTCGGGCGCGGTGGCCATGCGGCGCGCTTTGCCGGCAATTTCATGTGGCAGACGCGGCTCGAGGACGAAGGTCGCCGGCAGGTCTGCTACAAATATCGCTCGCGTGCCGAAGACCCGGCCTATCTCCCAGGCGGCGACGTCACCCGCGCCACCAATTCCTGGGAAGCGCCGGAAATCGCCCGGCCTGGTTCGGCGACCTTCGGGCTCAACGCGACGCGCGGCGTCTATGCCGGCGGGGGCGGCTGCGCGCGGCGCGGCGCGCGTGGCTTTCCGGTCTACCGGCCCGAGCACTGGGCCTTCGCCGGCACTGGCATCTACTACGGTGACCTGCTGGGCGCCGACAGCCATGTCTACGGCTATGAGGTCGACGGGCTCGACTTCGAGATACGCGGCGGCCTGCCCTATCCCACGGCCAAAAGCGGCGCACCTGATGGCCTCCAGGTTCTCGCCGTCGGAATGGCCAGCCAGGTCGAGGAAAGCGCCGATATCCCGATCGAGGACCAGTTCCTCACCGACGAGGATGGGCGCTTCACCGCCGAAACGCTGTTTGGCGAGGCGAGCGACGCCAATCTGGAAAAAGTCAAACGGGGCAATGGCATGATCGTCAACTTCCCGCGCGGCAAGGGCGAGGTGTTCCACGCCGGAAGCTGCGAATGGGTCGCAGGCCTGCTAAGACAGGACCCGATGGTCGAACGCGTCACAAAAAATGTCCTCGATCGTTACCTCGGAAAGTCCTGACATGTCGAAAACCCAGACCGCCGCTCAAGACACCGAAGCTCGGCGAGAATCGCACCTGTTCTATCTGTCCAGCCTGCGCCGGCCGCTGATCGACCGCGCCGAAGGCATCTACATGTGGACGCAGGACGGCCGCCGCTTCATCGACGGATCGAGCGGCCCGATGGTCGCCAATATCGGCCATTCCAACCGCAACGTGCTGGATGCCATGAAGCGGCAGATGGACCGCGCCACCTTCGCCTATCGGCTGCATTTCGAGAACGAGCCGGCGGAGGAGCTTGCGCGGGAACTCGCCGGCAAGCTGCCGGAAGGCATGGACCGCATCTTCTTCGTCTCGGGCGGCTCGGAGGCGACAGAATCCTGCCTCAAGCTTGCGCGGCAATGGGCCGTCGCCACCGGCCAGGCCAGCCGCTGGAAGGTGATCACGCGCTTCCCCTCCTATCATGGCGGCACGCTGGGTTCGCTCTCGATTACCGGCGACGATGCACTTGCCGAAACTTTCGAGCCGATGATGCGGGTGATGCCGACCGTGCCGGCGCCGAACGCCTGGCGCGACCGCGACAATCTTTCGATGGAACAGCGCGGCATTCGATATGCCGACATGCTGGAGGAGAAGATCCTGGCCGAAGGGCCGGAGAGCGTGGTCGCCTTCATCATGGAGCCGATCGGCGGTGCGGCGACCGTGGCCCTGGTCGCGCCTGACAGCTACTATCCGCGCATCCGCCAGATCTGCGACCGCTACGGCATCCTGCTCATCCACGACGAAGTGATGAGCGGCGCCGGCCGCACCGGAAAATTCCTCGGCGGCGATCACTGGAACTGCAAGCCCGACATCGTCGCGCTGTCCAAGGGACTTGGCTCGGGCTATGCGCCGCTTGGGGCGCTGGCGGCACCGATGCGGCTGGTGCAGCCGCTGCTCGCCTCGGGCGGCTTCCAGCACGGCCACACCTACGCCGGCAATCCGCTGGCGTGCGCCGCAGGGCTTGCGGTGCTCGGTGAAATGGACCGGCTTGACCTGATCGCCAACGCGGCTGCGATGGGCGACGTGCTGATGGACGGGCTGAAGAGGCTGGCGAAACGGTTTCCATTCATCGCCGACGTGCGCGGCAAGGGCCTGCTCACCGGCGCCCAGATGGTTGCCGATCCCGAGACGCTCCGACCGATGGACCAGACCAGGAAGGCCACGCAGCGGCTGCTCGACCTCGCCTATGAACGCGGGCTGATCATCTATGGCCGCAGGGTCAAGGGCGGCGTCGACGGCGACAATTTCATGGTCGCGCCGCCGATGATCGTCACCAGGGAGCAGGTCGGCGAGATCGTCTCCATCATCGGCGACTCGCTGGACGTTCTCGCTTCCGAGCTCGACCTGCCGGTCGAAGGTCGGGGGTAGAAGAATGGCGCCGAGAAAGGTCATCATCACCTGCGCCGTCACCGGCTCGGTCCACACGCCGTCTATGTCGCCCTATCTGCCGGTGACGCCGGACCAGATCGCCACCGACGCGATCGCCGCGGCCGAAGCCGGCGCTTCGATCCTGCATCTGCACGCCCGCGACCCCAGGGATGGCCGCCCAACCGCCGATCCGGATGTCTACATGCAGTTCCTGCCGCGCATCAAGCAGGCGACGGATGCGGTGATCAACATCACCACGGGCGGCTCGTCGCTGATGACGCTGGATCAGCGGCTAGCTGCACCGCTCAGGACCGAGCCGGAGATGTGCTCCCTCAACATGGGCTCGATGAATTTCGCGCTGTTTCCCATGCTCGACAAGCCACGGGAATGGCAGCACGAATGGGAGCCCAAGCTGCTGGAAGCGACGCGGGACACCATCTTCAAGAACACCTTCGCCGATATGGAAGGCGTGCTGGAGAGGCTGGGCAAGGGCTGCGGCACGCGCTTCGAATTCGAGTGCTACGATGTCGGCCATCTCTACTCGCTGGCGCATTTCCGCGACCGGGGCCTGGTGTCGGGACCGCTGTTCATCCAGTTCGTGCTGGGCATATTGGGTGGCATCGGCGCCGACCCTGACAATCTCGTCCACATGAAGCGCATCGCAGACAAATTGTTCGGCGACAGCTACCAGTTCTCGGTGCTGGCCGCCGGCCGCAATCAGATGCCGCTGATCTCGATCGCAGCAGCCATGGGCGGTAATGTCCGTGTCGGGCTGGAGGACAGTCTTTATGACGGCCGCCAGCTGGCGAAATCCAATGCCGACCAGGTGCGCCGCATCCGTGGCATTCTCGACGGGCTCTCGCTGGAGGTCGCCACGCCCGCCGAAGCGCGCGACATGCTGGCCCTCAAGGGCGGCGACCGGGTGGCGTTTTGAGAGACGACCGTGATCAATCCATCAGCCAATGACGTCCGGCTTCGCCCCGGAACCCTTGATGACGCCGAAACCATCCATGCCGCGCTCTTGCGCCTCGGCACCCATATCGGCGCGCATGAGGAGATCACGTCCACCGCTGATGATCTCCGCCGCTACGGCTTCGGCGAAAAGCCAGCTTTCTCGACGTTGATCGCCGAGGTCGGCGGCGAGTTCGCCGGTCTCTGCCTGTATTTCCCGATCTTTTCGAGCTGGATGGGGCGGCCTGGCGTCTATGTGCAGGACCTCTATGTCGAGGACCGTTTTCGCGGCCGCAAGATCGGCGAGCGGCTGCTGCGGCACGTTGCGGCGCGGTGCCGGAAAGACGGCGGCGCCTATCTCCGACTGTCCGTCGACACCGACAATGAGGGCGCCAAGGCCTTTTATGAAAGGCTGGGCATCGCCTGGTCGAGCGATGAGCAGACGCAGAAGATCATCGGCGAGGCCTTCTTTGCCTTCGCCGACGCGACCGAGAATGGGGAGCAGAAATGAAAGCCTTCTACGCCGAGGAGCAGAAGCGCCACGACCCCAAGGCATTTCTTTCGAGCGGTGCGGCGCAGCCCAATCCGGAAAAGCCGGAGCGCGTCGAGAGATTGCTAGCCGGCGCAAAATCCGCAGGCTGCACGATCGAGCGGCCGCGCAATCTTGGGCTCGGCCCGGTCGCGGCGGTGCATACACCGGAATATCTGCATTTCCTCGAACATATCCACGCTCGCTGGCAGCGCATTGAGGGCGCGTCGGCCGAAGTGATCCCCAACATCCACCCGATCGCGCGCAACGGCTCCTATCCGGCTTCGGCGGTCGGTCAGGCCGGCTACCACATGGCCGATACCGCTTGCCCGATCTCGGGCGAGACATGGCAGAGCGCGCTGTGGAGCGCCTGGAGCGCGGTCGAAGCCGCCGAGGCGGTTATATCAGGCGCACCGGCCGCCTACGCGCTGTGCCGCCCGCCCGGCCATCACGCCTTTGCAGATGTCGCCGGCGGCTTCTGTTTCATCAACAACTCGGCCGTCGCCGCGCAGGTCTTGCGCAAGCAGGCGGCGCGGGTAACGATCCTCGATGTCGACCTGCATCATGGCAATGGCACGCAAGGCATCTTCTATTCACGGCCTGATGTTCTCACCGTCTCGCTGCATGCCGATCCGGTGCGCTTCTATCCGTTCTTCTGGGGCCATGCCGACGAGCGCGGCGAAGGACCCGGCCTCGGCTATAGCTTCAACCTGCCGCTGCCGCGCAAATCCACTGATGCGGCCTTTCTGGAAGCGCTCGAGGTGGCATTCCAGCGCATTCGTGCCTTTTCGCCCGACGCGCTGGTCGTGGCGCTCGGCCTCGACGCGTTCGAGGGCGATCCGTTCGGTGGACTTTCGGTGACGACACCGGGCTTCTCGCGCATCGGCGAGGCGATCGCCAAGCTCGGCCTGCCGACGGTCATCGTCCAGGAAGGCGGTTATCTCTGCGATGAGCTCGGTGACAATCTCACCGCCTTCCTCACCGGCTTCGGCGGCAAGGCGCGGTGATTTTGCCCTGACAGTGCGTCAGGAGCGCTGTTGTCTGAGCATCGCAATCACCCGATGCACGCTCTCCAGCGTCTCGTCGATTTCGGCAGATGTGTTGTAGTGGGCGATGCCGATGCGCACGACGCCTTGCTCGGCCGGAATGCCGAGCTGGTGGACGAGCTCCCAGGCATAGTTGTGGCCGGACCACAGGAAGATGTTTTCGGCGTTCATCTGCCGCACGATCGTTTCGGGCACGATGCCGTCGACCGTGAAGGACGCGGTCGGCACGCGATCGCCAAGCCGCTTCGGATCGGTGATGCCGTGGATGGTCAAGCCCCCGATATCGGACAGGCCATCGATCAGTTGTTGCGCCAGCGGGTTCTCGTAGGCGGTCGAGACGTCGAACGCCTTGGCGATCTTCCGCCTTCTTGAACCGCCCTCGCCCGCAGCGGCGCCGAGATCGGCAAAGTAATCGACGGCGGCGGTGAGGCCGGCCATCAGCTCGATCTGCGGCGTGCCCAGTTCAAACCGCTCCGGCAGGCCATTGGACGAGCAACGGCACTTGTAAGGTTTCAGACCATCGATGACGTCGCGCCGGCCCCACAATATGCCCATATGCGGACCGAAGAATTTGTAGGCCGAGCAGATCAGGAAATCGCAGCCGATGTCCTGCACGTCGATCAGGCCATGCGGAGCGAACTGCACGGCGTCGACATAGACAAGGGCGCCGGCATTCCTGCCGATGGCGGTCAGCGCCTTCACCCGGTTGATCGAGCCGGTCAGGTTGCTGGCGTAGTTCAACGCGACCAGCCGGGTCCTATCCGTAAGCAGCACGGCCAGCGTCGCCTCTTCGACCTGCCAGCTCATTTCGTCGAACGGCAGCCAGCGCACGACGAGGCCGAGGTCCTCGGCCAGTTGCAGCCAGGGTGAGACGTTGCCCTCGTGGTCCATGCGGGTGAGGATGATCTCGTCGCCAGGCTGCATCGTGCGGCCAAGCGTGCGCGACATGTGATAGGTCAGCGTCGTCATGTTGGCGCCGATTATGATCTCCTCGGTGCTTGCGGCGCCAAGGAAATCGGCCATTGCCGCGTGCGCCTCGTCGACGACGGCCTGCGCGGCAACCGTCGTTTCGAAATAGCCGCCGAGATTAGCATTGGTGGTCAGGAGACAGCGCGACACGGCGTCCGCGACGGCTTGCGGCACCTGCGTGCCGGCAGGGTTGTCGAGATAGATGCGGCGGCGGCCCTTATCAGTCAGGGAAAGAGCCGGAAACTTTTGACGCACTGTCTCGACCGGAAAATTCATTGTCGCCCGCTCCCTTGGAATTATCGAGTATTCGGCCACATCCGATCCCGTTCAGGGACAGGGATTGCCGACCCGCTGGTGGATCGCATCCACCGCCTTCTGCATCTCCTCGGTCCAGACGACATCGACGGAAGACAGCGCCATGTCGAGCTGCGAAATGGTCGTCGCGCCGACGATGTTGGAGGTGACGAAGGGCCGACTTGAGACATAGGCATTGGCAAACAATGCCGGCTCCAGGCCAAAGGAGCGCGCCAACTCATTGTATTCGAGCTGGGCTTCGGCGGCACCTGGCGTCTCGTAGCGCTGGCCGCGGTTGAACAGTTGCGAACGCGACCCCTGCGGACGCGCGCCATGGTCGTATTTGCCGGTGAGGTAGCCCTGCGCCAGCGGCGAATAGGGGAGCAGCGACACCTGCTCGCGCTCGCAGACCTCGGCGAGGTTCACCTCGAAGGTGCGGTTGACGAGATTGTAGGCGTTCTGGATCGACGCGACGCGCGGGCCGATACCCTTGTCAGCCTCGGCAAGGAACCGCATCACGCCCCAGGAACTCTCGTTCGACAGGCCGAAATGGCGGATCTTTCCCACCTTCACCAGTTCGTCGAACACGGCGAGCGTCTCGGCGATCGGTGTTTCGTCGGCCGGCGCGCCCACAGAATCGGCGCGCGGCGATACGGCGCCGACGCGCGTCGGATTGGCGCCCCAGGGAATGTCCCGTTCCGGCCAATGGATCTGGTAGAGGTCGATGTAGTCGGTGCCGAGCTTGGCCAGCGATTTCTCGATGGCGTCAAAAATATCGGCGCGCACCAATTGCGATGGCCTGTCGCCGCGAAACCACCGGTTGGCCGTGCGGCCGACGACCTTGGAGGCAAGGATCACCTTGTCGCGGTTGCGGTTGGCTTTCATCCAGCTGCCGATGATCTTTTCGGTCCACCCTTGCGTCTCCGCCTTGGGCGGGATCGGGTAGAGTTCGGCGGTGTCGATGAAATTGACGCCGCGCGAGAAAGCCAGGTCCATCTGGGCGTGGCCTTCGGCCTCTGTGTTCTGCTGGCCCCAGGTCATGGAGCCCAGGCAGATTTGGCTAACAAGAAGATCGGTCCGACCGAGACGGCGTTTGTGCATGGGATTCTGCTCCGGAGGAAAGGCGTGCGCGGCAGCGCGGGGAGGAAGTCCCATCCTACGGAAAGCAGAGGCGCTCTCCAAGCCTCGCCAGACCGACTTTTGCGTGAACAAGCTACGTTAGCGGCGAGCACCGGCCAGCGCGCGGCGCTTGGCCTCGTCGATCAGCATGTTGGCCACCTGCATGCGGATCATGGCGCGCTGGCGCAGATGCGGTGCGACACGGTCCGGATGATTGGCGAAGGCAAAGCTGCGGCGCATGCGGCTGAAATCGGCGACCTGCTTGGGCTGATTGAGGCCAAGTTCGACGGCGATGGATTCCGGATCGATCGGCGGCAGCTTCTCCTCGGGCTTTGGCTCTTCGCCGGCGAGAGCCAGTTTGGCATGATCGAGCAAGGCGGCGAATTCGGTCGCCAGATCAGCACCCGCCTCGCGATATTCAGTGGCAAAGCCGCTGGCGGAAACCTTGATGCGGCCGGAATGGAGTTCATCCGCCACCGAGAGATAGTCGAACGGGATGGATGGACGAGCGCCGGCCTCCTCGCCCTCGATCCCGTCGCCCCCAATTCCGTCGCCCCCAATTCCATCGCCCTTGTCGGAAGCGACGAAGAGGTCGTCGAGCAACGAAGCGAAATCCCGCTTGGTGCCAGTCGCGATGTCAGCCTCCTCCTTGCCAGACTATCCGGGTGTCGAAGCATAGAATCGGCTCGTTAAAAATGCATGCCATCGATCTTAACGAATTTAGCATTGCCTGGATCGTTGCTCGGGCACCGCAATCCCGGACAAAAAGCCGGAACGCACTTTCATGCAGTCCGGAATTCGCCAGGAGGGCGAGGAAAAACCGGCCATGTAGCCGGCATTCGAGCCTACGGGGCTCGCCGTGCAAAAGTTTCAGTCCGTTGCAAAATATGGCCGAAGAAATCATCAGCACATGGCTGGCATGCAAATGCTGCACTGCACAATTGTCACGATTCACCTATATTGGCGGCCGTGGAGGAGCAATCAGGGGCTTGAATCATGGGTTTCTTCACTGAAATGTTCGCCCGGCCGCGGCCGCAGGAGCATCTGAGATACCGTTCCGCGCTCGCACTGCTCCATGCGATGAGCAATGCCGACCGTGCCGACATCGGTATCAAGCCGGCCGACTTTCCACGCATTGCCCGCGAAATGTCCATTCGTTAGGCGTATACCGTCGCGAGATGTCCCGGCCTCCACGGGACATCTCGAAACTCAATCCTCAACGCGCTCCCAGGAACGTCGCCTTGCCCAGCGGCACGCCGTTGTGGCGAAGGATGTCGTAAGCGGTGGTGAGGTGAAAATAGAAGTTGGGCATGGCCACATGCAGCAGATACTGCATGCCGGGCATCGAGCTTTCGCGTCCGCCAAGCTTCAGTTCGATGATCTTGTCATCCGAACCGTCGAATTCGGCCGCCGAAAATGTCGCCAGTAGGTCCAGGGTCTTCGTGATGCGCGCCTGGACATCGGCGAAACTCGCCTCGTTGTCCTCGTATCTGGGCACCTCGCGGCCGGCGAGCCGTGACGGCGCACCCTTGGCATGGTCGGTGGCGATCTGCACCTGCCGGGTCAGAGCATACATGTCGGGCGCCAGCCGCGACGTCAAAAACACCTGCGGGTCGATCTTGCGGTCAATCGCATTCTGTTCGGCGGTCGCAAGCACATTGGAAAGTGCTTTCAGCCTGACTGAGAACACGGGCACGGATGCCTCATACATCGATATGGTCACGTCAAATCTCCTGTCCGGCCGAACGCCGGCGGATGCGACGTAGCGCCTTCGCGCACGATTCTTCAAGACCGCCGAACCAGCGCCACCACGTTGCCGCAATCGCCATTGTAGACTCTCCTATCGAGCGGAGATTCAGATGAGACGCGCCCTTTTCGCAGCGACTGCCTTTCTCTCCCTTGCCCCGATCGGCCAGACGGCATTGGCCGCCGAAGATGCGCCCGAAGCGCCCTATATCGACGACAGGTCGAGCGCCGAGGCGGTCGTCCGCTCGCTCTACAGCGCCATCAACCGGCATGAATTCGCCCGCGCCTGGGGGTATTTCGGTGATACGAAGCCGGCAAAGGATTTCGACAGTTTCGTCAAGGGTTATGACGGCACCGACAAGGTCGAGGTGGAGACCGGGGCCGTTTCGGACGAAGGTGCAGCGGGCAGCATTTTCTACAACGTCCCCGTCGCCATCCGCGCCACCGACAAGACCGGCGGCGAGAAGGTCTTTGCCGGCTGCTATACGCTGCGCCAGGTGAATGCGCAGATCCAGGCGGCGCCACCCTTCGATCCGATCCACATCGAAAAAGGCGCGCTGAAACCCTCCACCGCTGATTTCGAGGAGGCGCTGCCGCCAAGCTGCGGCGACGGGCCGCCACCGCCGAAGAAGGACACGGCACTGGAGCAGGCCAAGAGAGCCTTTCTGGCGACCTATGGCGACCAGTGCGACAAGCAGTTCCTGGCCAATGAGCCGGAGGGCTTTTCGATCAAATACAAGGACAAGAATGCGCAGCCCGGCGATCCTGACAAGGAAACGCGGCTGTTTCATTTTTCGTGTTCGGCCGCCGCCTACAATGAAAGCTCGGTCTACTACATGACGGATGAGGTGGACGGCGTGCGGCAATTGCAGTTCGCCGAACCGGAGACCGATATCCGCTACGAGAACAACGACAGTGACGGCAAGCTGTTGAGCGTGACGGTGATCGGCTTCCACACCACGGGATGGGCCACCAATTCCGACTATGGGACGCCCATACGATCACCACGTTCAACAAATGGCGCGGCATCGGCGATGCCTCCGACTCCGGCACATATCTGTTCCGCAACGGTGATTTTTCGCTGGTCCAGTACGACGTCGATGCGTCCTATGACGGCGAGGAAAATCCGCAGACGGTTGTCGACTACAACACCGCGCCGTAGGGAAGACTCAAATCAAGAACGCCGCGTTCGACCCGTCCTTCGCTTTCACCTTCTCGATTCAGGCCGCGAACGCATCGGCCGAAAGAAGGCGCGAATGTCCTGGACCAGAAGATTCGGCTCCTCCAGTGCAGCGAAATGGCCGCCTCGCGGCATCGGCGTCCATCGCTGCACGTCGAAGACCCCTCGCCACCCAGGAGCGCGGCGGCATTGGCAACTCGCGGGGGAAAAGCGCTACCCCAAGCGGCGGCGAAACGCGTTCCGGAGCCTTGAACGCAAGAGGGGAGAGCCGATTCTCCTTGTAGAGCCGCAAGGACGAGGTGAGCGCATTGGTGAACCAGTAGAGAGAAACGTCCGTAAGGAGCGCGTCCATGCCAAAGGCGCGTTCCACGTCACCGTCGCAATCGCTCCAGGAACGGAACTTCTCGATCATCCAGGCCGCGAGACCGACCGGCGAGTCAGTCAGCGCATAAGCGAGCGTCTGAGGCTTCGTGCCCTGCAGATGGGCATAGGCACCCTCCGTTGCCGTCCAGGCCGCAGCCTTGTCCAGAAAGGCCTGTTCCTCAACGGTGACAGGTGGCTGAGCTGCACCCAAGGGCGGCCGATAGCTCCCGGGAATGTAATTGACGTGGACGCCAAGCACGTTTTCAGGACGGAGCCGTGCCATCCAGGCGGAGACGCCCGCGCCGATGTCGCCGCCCTGGCAAGCGAAGCGGTCATAGCCGAGCCCGCACATCAACTGCACCCATAGCTCCGCGATGCGGCCGGAGTGGAAGCCTGGTTCCGTCGGCGCCTGCGAGAAGCCGTATCCGGGCAAGGAGGGAACCACGACGTGGAAAGCGTCGGCTGGGTCACCACCATGGGCAGATGGGTCCGTCAGCAATGGAATGATGTGTTCCCATTTCGATGAAGGAACCGGGCCAGCCATGCGTGATGATCAGCGGCAGCGGCGCCGGTCCGGTGCCTGGCTGGTGGACAAAATGGACATCCAGGTTGTTCACCCTAGCCAGATATTGCGGCAGCCGGTTCAGCCGCGCCTCTTGCGCTCTCCAGTCGAAGCGATCTCGCCAGTAGTCCGCAAGGCGCTCCATGAGCGGCAGGTCGGCCCCATCGTTCCAGCCTGTTTCGATTAGCGGAACTGGCCATCGCGTTGCGTGAAGACGGTCTTGGAGATCCTCAAGTCGTTCGTTCGGAATCTGGATATTGAAGGGGCGAGCGTCCATCGTCGTGCTTCCGAGCTGTTGGATCATCAGCCTACACCAGCAAGAGGATATCGGCCGGGCCATGATCGCCAAACCCACTGCACTTTGGCCGATATGCATCAGGGCGCCTTGGACAGCATCCAGTTGAGCGTGCCGCGCCAATCGATCATGCGGATCGGGGTGCCATGGGTGCCGGTCTCGAAACGGACGAAACGCGTCGGATAGGGATAGGCTTTCGATTTGGCGATGATCGAGCGGAAGAACGCTTCCTGCTTTCCCACGGGGAAAACCACGTCATGGCTGCCTTGCCCGAAGAAGATCGGGACATGGCGCCGGAAGGCGGGGCTTGCCAGGAAACTCTCGTCCCATAGCGAGCCGAGCAGCAGCAGCCCGTTGATGCGCCGGCCGGTATCGTTGCGGGCGGCAAGCTTCCAGCACAGGGCGCCGCCCATCGAGCCACAGGCGACGAAGATCTTCGCGCCCGGCGATTGCTCGGCATAGTGATTGATCAGGGCCGCGACCTGCGCCGCGCCGGTGTCGCCGAAATCGGAAAAGTCCGGGCTGAGATAGAGGCCACCATTGCCGGCCATCAGGTTCTTGAGCCGGTTGAAATTACCGCCGAAAGTGAAGTCGTCGACGCCCTGCTTGCGGCTGCCGCCCTGCCCGTGCAGGTAAAGCACGATGATGCCGGCGCCCTCGGTCTTGCCGACGGCAATATGCCTGACATCGCCGGCATCGGTCTTCAAGAGCAGATCCTGCTGCACCTTGCGAACGCCGGTGTCGGTGTATTGGGCGTGCACCCGGCGCTCCGGGACCTGGTCACGCTGGTTGATGTCGCGCATCTCGCGATAGTCGATGACGGTGTAGGCGCCATCGGTGTCGGACGACAGCGTGGCCGGATAGGCGAAGAGATCGTCCTTGAAGGGCTTTAGTTCGAGAGCGGTGGCGTAACCGGCAGAAAACAAGAAAAATATCGAAATCAGAAAGGCATGGAGCGTGACCGCCCCCCTCTGACCTGCCGGCCATCTCCCCCTCAAGGGGGGAGATTGGATGCGCCTTCGGCTTTCGCCAATCTCCAAAGTTGCAAGATGGACGCCGCCATCGAAGCTGCCGATCTCCCCCCTTGAGGGGGAGATGGCCGGCAGGCCAGAGGGGGGTAAAAGCGCAAACGCAGAGGGAAGGAAGCGAGTAGCCATGCCCAAGGCATGCGTAATTCGGCTTGGGTTTGTCAATCCTGCAGCACGCCGCCGGCGCCTTCCAGCGCCTCGCGTGTGTCGACATCGACAGACGCCGCCGCACCGATCTCGACATCGATGACATCGAGCCCTTCGGTCTCGACCAGATGGCGTGCGCCGGTATCGCCTTCGAGATGGGCGATCGCCGGGAACAGCGAACGCGGCAAAAGCACCGGGTTGCCGCGTTTGCCATTATGTGAGGCGCGGACCACCGAATTGCCGCCGGCCTTGCGGAAGGCATCGATCAACCTGTCGAGGTCATCGGACGCGATACCCGGCATGTCGCCGAGAACGATCATTACACCGGCGGAGTCTTCCGGCAGATAGGCAATGCCGGTTTTCAGCGAGGTGGACAGGCCTTCGCTAAAATCGGGATTGTCGGCGAAGGTCACGTCGAGGCCCGCCAGCGCCGCGCGCACCCGCTCGCGCTGGTGGCCGGTGACGACAATCGTGCTAGACGCCTTCGAGCCGAACGCCCGCTCGGCGGTGCGGCGCACCAGCGGCTTGCCATCGAACAGCGCCAGCAGCTTGTTCGGTCCACCCATGCGGCTCGACCGGCCAGCCGCCAGCAGCACGATGCCGACCTTAAGCTGGCTTTTGGCCGGCAGCGGTTCGCGCGGCTGCGGCCGCGTCGGGATTTCCATCAGCAGCCCGCCGACCCCCATGCCGGCGATATCCTTGGCGGTCACATCAAGGCCAGCGATCAACCGATCCAGCACCCAGTCGAAGCCGTTCTCCTTGGGGCTGCGGGCGCAGCCGGGCGCGCCGATGACGCGCTTGCCATCGAGTGTGCCGAGCACCAGCAGATTGCCGGGATCGACCGGCATGCCCGCGCGGATGACAGTACCGCCCGCCCTCTCGATGGCGGCTGGAACGACATCGGCGAAATCGCTCATTGCCGAGGCGCCGAAGATCACCACCATGTCGTTGTCGCGCGCCAGCGACGCCGCGGCTTCCGCCACCGGTGCGATTTCATGCGGCGTGCGGCGCTCCGCCGTCAGCCTGCCGCCGGTGCGCGCCAGCCGGGCTTCGGTGACGCGCAGCGTCTTGTCCAGCACTCCAGGCTTGATGCCCGGCAGAACCGTCTGGATGACGCCGACACGCATCGCCTGGTAGGCATTGACGGCAAAGATCTCGCCGCCGGCACAGATTTTTGTCGCGGCTTCGACCAGCGCCGAACTGACCGCGAACGGAATAATCTTCACGGTCGCGACCATCTGGCCTTTCTCGACCGGCGCATGCTGCGCCAGCGTGGCGATGGTGATGGCCGGATCGATGGCATTGATAGCGTCGATGACAGCAGCATCGACCGTGAAAATGCCCGATGCGTTGGCATGGAGATTGACCCGCCCGGTCGCGGCCGACCTGGCCCCGATGCCGCGAAAGGTCATGCTGTCAGCGATCGCCAGCGCGGCGGCATCCTCGCCGAGGTCGTCGGCAGCCAGCACGGCCGCAACGACCTCGGAAATACCGGCGACCCGCAGCAGCGCCACGTCTTCGGCGCTTAGTCTGTGCGCCTTGCGGAAGCGCCGCTCGCCAGCGGTGGTGGCATGCGCGAGCACCGCGCCTTCAGCCGCCTCGATCGGGATCGATCCGAACTTCACGCCGCCGCGCCTTTGGCTTCCACACCGCGCGAGCGGAAGGCGCGGATCGCTTGCGCCAGCACCGCAACCGCGATCTCGGCCGGGCTGGCAGCACCTATGTCGAGTCCGATCGGAGCGTGGATGCGGCCGATCTGGTCGGCGGTTGCGCCCAGCGCCAGCAGGCGCTCGACACGCTTGGCATGCGTCTTCCTGCTGCCGAGCGCTCCGACATAGAAGCAGTTGGCGTCGAGTGCGGCCTTCAGGGCGAAATCATCGATCTTCGGATCATGGGTGACGGCGGCAACTGCGGTGTAGCTGTCGAGCGGCTGGCGCTTCAGCACATCCTCCGGCCATTCGGCATGGAGCGCCACGTCGGGAAAGCGGTCCGGGGTGGCGAAAGCGGTGCGGGGATCGATGATCTCCACGGGGTAGCCGGCGATTTTCGCCATCGGCGCCAGCGCCTGGCTGATATGGACAGCGCCAATGACGACCAGACGCGGCTGTGGCAGGTGCGCATTGAGAAAGAAGGTTCGCCCCTCGGCTTCGACCGAACCGGAATTGCCAGTGCGGAACGTCCTGGCGATCGCGGCGCCGAGATCGCCGGCGAGCTGATCGCCCTCGCGCACGATGCGGTCGCGGCCATCACCAAGGTCGGTGACAAGGATCGCCGCGCGGCGTGCACGGCGTTCGGCGTTCAAAGTTCTTAAGGCATAGGGATCCATCCGAGATCAGCCCAGTCTTTCCACATAGACCTTGATGCGGCCGCCACAGGACAGGCCGACCTGCCAGGCGGTTTCGTCGGCAACACCGAACTCCAGCATCCGGGCCTTGCCGCTGTCGATGACGTCGATGGCCTCGGTCACCACCGCGCCTTCGACGCATCCGCCCGAAACGGAGCCCTGGAAATTGCCGTCCGCATCGATGACCAGATGGCTGCCTACGGGGCGAGGCGCTGATCCCCACGTCTCGACCACTGTCGCGATGGCCACGTCCTTGCCGTCCTTCATCCAGCCCTCCGCGATGATCAAGGGGTCGCGGGCCTCATCTAGATAAATGCTGTCGCTCATCGTTGCTTCTCTCAGGGTCTGTTTTTCCTAAAGAACTGGCAAACATATGGCTATGCGGCGTGCCTCGCGCCAGCTTCCAGCCATCGGCGCGGATCAACGGATTGTGCCGACTTCTTGTCCAGCGACGCGCAGAGATCGGCCAGCGCGTCGAGATTGTGCACCGAGCGAAACTCGTCGACATGCGGCAGCATCGCCTTGACGCCGCGGGCGCGCGCCTGGAAACCGTCGAAGCGCAGCAGCGGGTTCAGCCAGATCAGCCGCCGGCAGGATTTGTGCAGGCGCTCCATTTCCTCCGACAGTCCGGCGACATCGTCGCGCTCCAGTCCGTCGGTGATCAGAAGCACGACCGCGCCCTGCCCCAGCACGCGCCGCGACCATATCAGGTTGAACTCGGCCAGCGTGTCGCCGATGCGGGTGCCTCCCGACCAGTCCCTGACCGCCGTCGAACAATCGGCAAGGGCGGCATCGGGGTCGCGATGACGCATCTGCCGGGTCAGGTTGGTGAGCCGGGTGCCGAAAACGAACGTGTGCACACGCCGGCGTTTTTCCGTCAGCGCATGCAGGAAATGCAGGAAAATGCGCGTGTACTGGCTCATCGAGCCGGAAATGTCGGCCAGCACAACCAGCGGCGGATGAACCTCGCGAGCTGAGCGGAATTTCGGCAGGATCAGTTCACCGCCGGTGCGCGCCGCTGAGCGCATCATGGCGCGCGGATCGACGCGACGGCCATGCGCATCGGCCTTGAAACGCCGCGTCCGCACCATGTCGAAAGGCAGCCGCAACTGGGCGATCGCCTTCTTGGCGTCAGCCATCTCGGCCGCATTCATCTGGGCAAAGTCCTTGCCGCGCAGCACCTCATTGCCGGAAAAAGTGAAGCGGGCGTCGACCTCGATCTCGGGAATTTCCTGGGCCGGCTGGTTCTTCTGATGGCCTTCGAACATCGCCTGGCTGACACGGTTCTCGGCGGCGCGCGGCTTCTGCTTCTCCCTGACATCAGGCGCCACCGGCGAAAACATCGCCAGCATCTTTTCAATCAGCTCGCGCGATTTCCAGAACAGCCGGAAGGCTTCGTCGAAAGTGGCGTGGTCCTCGTGCCGCGACACCAGCACGGCGTGCAGGGTCCAGTAGAAATCATCCCGCGAGCCGATGCCGGCGACCAGCACCGCCTCGATGGCGTCCTTGACCGAAGCCGGCCCGACCCTCATGCCGGACTTGCGCAGAATGCGGGCGAAATAGACGATGTTGTCGGCGATCCGCCCGTCGGCCTTCGCTTCTTTCGGCTCCTGGTTCGGCATCGCCTACTCCGCTGCCGAAAGCTCGGCCTTCACCTCGTTGAGGATGCGCCGGCCTTCGCCCTGTTCGATACGGGCAATGTCGTCCTGATATTTCAGCAGCACGCCGATCGTGTCGGAGACGGTTTCAGGATCGAGCGCCACCTTGTCGAGCTCGGTCAGCGCGCCGGCCCAGTCGATGGTCTCGGCGACACCCGGCACCTTGAACAGCTCGATCTGGCGCAGCTTCTGGATGAAGGAGACCACTTCGGCCGAAAGCCGTTGATTGGCCTGCGGCACCTTGCGGCGCACGATTTCCAGTTCGCGCTCGGCATTGGGATAGTCGACCCAATGATAGAGGCAGCGCCGTTTCAGCGCGTCGTGGATTTCGCGGGTACGGTTGGTGGTGATGATGACGATCGGCGGCTCTTCCGCCTTGATGGTGCCGAGTTCAGGCACCGTGACCTGGAAGTCGGACAGGATTTCGAGCAGGAAAGCTTCGAACGCCTCGTCGGTGCGATCGAGCTCGTCGATCAGGAAAACCGGAGCAGCCCCCGCCTTGCCGGTCAGCGCATCGAGCACCGGGCGGCGGATCAGGTATTTTTCGGAGAAGACGTTGCGCTCCATGGCGGAGCGCTCGACCTTGCCGGCCGCCTCCTCCATGCGGATCTCGATCATCTGCGCGGCATAGTTCCACTCATAGACGGCAGACGAGACGTCGAGGCCTTCATAGCACTGCAGGCGGATCAGCCGGCGGCCGAGCGCCTGCGCCAGCACCTTGGCGATCTCGGTCTTGCCGACGCCGGCCTCGCCCTCGAGGAACAGCGGCCGCTTCATGCGCAACGACAGGAACAGCACGGTCGCCAGCGACCGGTCCGCCACATAGTCCGCGCCGGTCAGGAGATCGAGCGTCTCGTCGATCGTCCGCGGCGCGGCGCGCGGTTTCAGCTCGGTCATTCTTTCTCCGTGAACGCCGGCGCTCCGCTTTCCAGAACGTGGTAGCCGCGAGCGTGGTAGATCAGCGGCCGCAAATTATCGCCCATCCGCAGGCCTGTCACCTTGCCAAAAAGCACACGATGGGTGGCGAGGTCCTTGGTGTCGATCAGTTCGCAGTCGAACACGGCGAGCGCGCCCTTCAGCGTCGGCGCGCCGGTCGAGATCAGGTCCCATTCGCCGAGCGCGAAACGCTCCTCGACCGGCAGGCCGGTCATGCCGGAAAACCCGACCGACAGCGGCTCCTGATGCGAAGCCAGGGTGTTCAAGGCAAATCTGCCGTTTTTTACGAACGGCTCATTCTTGGGATTTTCACGGTTGAGGCAGACCAGAATGATTGGGGGCGTGTCCGAGACGGAACAGGCCGCGATCACCGTCGCGCCGCGCTTGCCGGCCGGCCCATCGGTGGTGACAACATGGACATGGCCGGCAAAATGGCTCATCGCGTCGCGGTAGGCCTGCGGCCCAATGTCGTTCTTCTTCAGCACCGTATATTTTCCATGGTCAGGATCCCACCGACATATATGGCCATACATAGCCCGCCACAAGCGAAGTGCTTGAGCCATATCCCGAAATTCGCGTGTTGCACCAAGGTCGGGCAGCCTTTAGGTCTTGGCGGTAAGTAGGTGCCAGCAGCATAAGACCGGCACAGAGGACCTCATCGCTCGAATGCGACCCAGGACTAGAACAATAGCGGCACTATCCTGGCTGTTTCTGGCCAGTGGTGCGAATGCCCAGACGCTGTTGGTTGGCGTCTCAGCGCCCCTGTCTGGACCATCGGCCATTCTCGGCAAGCAGATCGAGGCCGGTACCGGTCAGGCGGCCGAAGCGAACGGCATGGAACTCAAGATCGTGGATGACGCCTGTACCGCCGACGGCGGCGCTGCCGCGGCCAGGGAATTCGTCGCGGCCAAGGTCAATGTCGTGGTCGGATTCCTGTGCACCGAGGCGATCGAGGCGGCGATGCCGATCCTGAAGGATGCCAACGTTCCAGTCATTACCGTTGGCGTGCGAACTGAAAGCCTGACCGACCGCCGCGCCAAGACCGGCTGGCCGGTCTATCGCCTCGGGCCACGCGGCGACGATGAGCGCAACGCCGTCGCCTCCACCCTCACCCGTCTGTGGCAAAACGAGTTGTTCGCCGTCATCGACGACGGCACCATCTATGGCCGCGAAATCGCCGAGACGTTGCGGGCGGCCGCCGAGCAGGCAGCGCTGAAACCGGTATTCGTCGACACGTTCCGGCCACAGCTCGACAACCAGATCGGCATGATCGGCCGGCTGAAGAAAGCCGGCGCCACTCATGTGTTCGCCGGCGGCGACGGTGACGACATCGCCATCATGGGCCGCGATGCCGCACGGCTCCAGGCGGGCATCGTCTTTGCCGGCGGGGAGAACCTCCGCACACCGCTCGGCGATGTGCCCTATGCCGTGGGCACATTGATGATCGCACCGCCGGAATGGGCCGAAGTCGCCGACCCCAAAGTATTGTCGGCCTTTGCCACGCAGAAGGTCGTGCCTGACGGTTATACGCTGCCCGCCTACGCGGCGGTCGAGATCGCCAAGGCGGCGTCAGGCTTTTCCGAAGCCTCGGGCAAGCCGCTGACCGAGGCCCTGACCGGACAGGATTTCACCACTGCGATCGGGCCGATCCGCTTCGACGCGAAAGGCGACCTCAGCCAGGGCCCCTACCGCGTCTTCCGCTTCGACGGCACGCGCTTTGCGCCTTTGGAAAGCAACTGATGTTTCGCACCGGCCCGCGCAACCTGATCACCGACGTCGCCGGACTGCGCGTCGGCAACGCGTCCGACGCCAGGCTGAAGTCCGGCGTCACGACCGTGCTTTGCGATGGACCGACGGTGGCCGGCGTTCAGATCCTGGGAGGTGCGCCGGGCACCCGCGAGACCGACCTGCTCGAACCGCACAATTCGGTCGATGTGGTGCACGCCGTGGTGCTTTCGGGCGGTTCGGCTTTCGGCCTCGACGCGGCATCGGGCGTGCAGGCGGCGCTGCGTGAACGCGGCATCGGCCTTGAGGTCGGTGGCTTTCGCGTGCCGATCGTGCCGTCGGCGATCCTGTTCGACCTGCGCAACGGCGGCGACAAGGATTGGGGCCTTTATCCACCCTACCGCGAACTTGGCTATGAAGCAGCGCAAAAGGCCGCTGCCGATTTCGAGCTCGGCACCATCGGCGCCGGCACGGGTGCGCTGACTTCGGGGTTGAAGGGCGGCCTCGGCTCGGCTTCGACGCTACTGGACAGTGGCATAACCATCGGTGCGCTGGCCGGCGTCAATCCGACCGGCTCGGTGACCATAACCCGAACCCGCCATTTCTGGGCGGCGCCGTTCGAAATCGGCGACGAGTTCGGCGGGCTCGGCTATCCCTCGCCGATGCCGGACGACGCGAAGCGGATCCTGCTGAAATACCGCGACAAGCATAAGGGCAGACAAATGGAGGCCGGCGGCAACACCACCATCGCCGTCATCGCCACGGACGCGGTTCTCACCAAGGCTGCCGCAAAGCGCCTGGCAATCTCGGCGCATGACGGCTTCGTGCGCGCCATCTGGCCGACGCACACGCCGGCCGATGGCGACCTGGTATTCGCGCTGGCAACAGGGACGAGCGGCATCGAACTCACCGCCGACGCGGCAATCGACCTCTATGCCGCGGCCGGCGCCACGATGGCGCGCGCCATCAGCCGCGGCGTGTTTGCCGCGACGCCGGCCGAAAACGATCTGTTTCCGGTCTGGTCATCGCGTTTGGGATAGACAGAGGCCCTCGATCATACCCGATCGGACTTTTCTTCCTCGAAGGTCACCGCGACATCGGAATTCGCGGACAGCCACACCTTGTTGCCGTCGACCTCCGCAATCAGGCTCACGGGAACATAATGGTGATGGCCCCTGTGAGTACCCTCGCCGCTATCGGCCTTGGTCAGCTTGATGCGCTGGCCGTCGACCTTGTCGACGGTGCCGATATGCACGCCATCGGCGCCGACGACTTCCATATGCTCACGAATTTTGCTGGTGTCGGTCATGGTGGTTCTCCATTGGGACTGCCGACGATAACAAATGACGGGCCGATTGGATGCATCGGCTTTCGCACTGCACGACGTTTTGATTTCGTCGTGGTAGGGGATTGAGACGATCGCGGCTGAGGGTGAAGAAACCGATGCGAATGCTCTTTCTGTTTGCCGTTTGCTTGCTTGCACAGTTTGCGACATCGATCGCTGCCCGTGCCGGCGATGTCGCCGAACTTGAAATCCTGGGGTTCACCAAGGACGGCAGCGTCTTCGCTTTCGAGGAATATGGCGTGCAGGACGGATCGGGCTTTCCCTATGCCAACCGCTATTATATCGACACCAGCACCGACAGCTTTCTCAAGGGCACCCCGATCCGGGTCCGGCTCGAAGACGAGAACGCCCAGCTGGATGTGGCGCGCCTTCAGGCCCGGCAAAAGGGCGAAGCCATTGTCGGTCAGGCCGAGCTGAGCGCCAACCGCGGCATAACAGCGGGTTTCAACCCGGTGACCGAGCTTTCGGCCGATCCGCACCGGATGGCTGTCAACCCGCGCCCGATCTTCTCAGCCGTCGACCAACCACTCGAGTTCCGCCTGGACGAGATGGGCATGAACAACACCGAAGGCTGCGAAAGCCAGGGCGAAATCAACGGCTTTCGCTTGCTGCGTATCGAAGCGCAGGATGGCGGCGCCACCAAGCTGCTGCATGAGGACAAGGCGATACCGAAAAGCCGGGGTTGCCCGAACGGCTATCGCATCGGCGCCGTGCAAACCTTTTCAATGGACAGTCTGAGCGCCTACGCGGTGCTGATCGCGGTGCGCCAATACGGCTTCGAGGGACCGGACTTTCGCTGGATCGCGGTGACCGGCCGCCTGTGACATCCCCTGTTCAACCCGCTAGGCGCGACCGCGCCCTGAGCCGCCTTCGCCGCGCGATACCGGAACTTCGCACCGCGCTTATCGGCGCCTTGTTATGGGCGGTGACGATGGGGGCCAGCGCGCTCGTCACCCTGTTCTTGGACAACTGGGAGACCCCGGCGAAAATCCGCATTGTCACCTTGCTTTTCGCTGTGGGAGCTGGGCTGGCCTTTCCGATTGGCCTGTTTGCCGCGAAGCTGGTCTCGCAGGGCAGGCGCTGGGAAGTCGCCTTCGCGGCGGCGTTCGTGTGCCTCACCGCCGCGACGGTCGGCCTGACCGCTGGGCTGTTTGCGCTGCAGTACCGCTCCTACTATGCGGAGTGGCATGCACCTGCCTTTACCTACACCTGGGCCCTCCAGTTCGTCTTCACGACGTTGATTGCGCTCTACCAGTTCGTCGTGCTGGGCATCCGGCTCTACTTTCCGCTTGGTTTCGTGGCCCTGTTTGCCGCGAGCGTCTGGTTTGCGCGCCAGCGGCGTTGAGCATTTTGCTCGCCTCTGTTAGGACGCGGGCAAACCTCTCGATACGTCAGGACTGACCGATGATCCCTCGCTATTCCCGGCCGGAAATGGTCGCCATCTGGTCGCCCGAGACCCGGTTCCGCATCTGGTTCGAGATCGAGGCCTATGCGTGCGACGCGCTGGCGGAACTCGGCGTCATCCCCAGGGAAGCCGCAAAAACCATCTGGGAAAAGGGCAGTGCTGCGAAATTCGATGTTGAGGCGATCGACGAGATCGAGCGCGTCACCAAGCATGACGTCATTGCCTTCCTCACCCATCTTGCCGAATTCGTCGGGCCGGACGCCCGCTTCATCCACCAGGGCATGACCTCGTCTGACGTGCTCGACACCTGCTTTGCCGTGCAGCTTACCCGCGCCAGCGACATCCTGCTCGCCGACATCGATGGCCTGCTCGCGGCCCTCAAGCGCCGCGCGTTCGAGCACAAGGACACCGTCACCATCGGCCGCAGCCACGGCATCCATGCCGAGCCGACCACCTTCGGCGTCAAGCTGGCGCAGGCCTATGCCGAGTTCTCGCGCTGCCGCGAGCGGCTGGTGCATGCGCGCGAAGACATCGCCACCTGCGCGATATCGGGCGCGGTCGGCACCTTCGCCAACATCGACCCCTATGTCGAGGAACATGTGGCGGCAAAGCTTGGCCTGAAGCCCGAGCCGGTCTCTACGCAAGTGATCCCGCGCGACCGTCACGCCATGTTCTTCGCCACGCTCGGCGTCATCGCCTCGTCGATCGAACGGCTGTCGATCGAGATCCGGCAGCTGCAGCGCACCGAAGTGCTGGAAGCGGAGGAGTATTTTTCGCCGGGCCAGAAAGGCTCTTCGGCAATGCCGCACAAGCGCAACCCGGTGCTGACCGAAAACCTCACCGGCCTTGCCCGGATGGTCCGCTCCATGGCACTGCCGGCGATGGAGAATGTGGCGCTCTGGCACGAGCGCGACATCTCGCACTCCTCGGTCGAGCGCATGATCGGGCCGGACGCCACGGTGACGCTCGATTTCGCGCTGTCACGATTGACCGGCGTCATCGACAAGCTGCTTGTCTATCCCGACAACATGCTGAAGAACATGAACAAGTTCCGCGGTCTCGTGCATTCGCAGCGCGTCATGCTGGCGCTGACGCAGGCCGGCCTGTCGCGCGAAGACTCTTACCGGCTGGTGCAGCGCAACGCCATGAAGGTATGGGAGCAAGGCGCTGATTTCCTTGAAGAATTGCTCGCCGACAAGGAAGTGACCGCAGCGCTACCGGAAGCTGAAATCCGCGAGAAATTCGACCTAGGCTATCACACCAAGCACGTCGACACGATCTTCAAGCGGGTGTTCGGCGAAGCCTGAGACGAGCTTTCCTTCTCCCCGTCACTATACGGGGAGAAGGTGCCGGCAGGCGGATGAGCGACTATCTGGGGTGTCAAGCTGCATTTGCGAAATCGATGCGCGCGTCGCGTGCTTTTGCATTGAGAATGACGAGCAGCTTGCGGGCGAGCGCGATGCGGATGACCATTTTCTCCTTTCCTGCGTCCTGCAACCGTTGATGGAAGGCAGCAAGGTGAGGATCGTATCTGGCGACGGTGCGGGCAACGAGGAAGAGGATGGAGCGCGGGCCTTCGCGACCGCCGCGCACCGACCGGCGGCCACTGCGCTTGCCACTATCATTGGCGATCGGCGCGAGGCCCGCGAGCTTGGCGATGGCCTTGTTGGAGAGGATGCCGATCTCGGGCAGCTCGGCCATGAGGCGGGCCACGGTGCGCGAGGCGACGCCCTTGAGCGAGCGGAAGGCCTGGTCGAGGCATGCCCACAAGGGATCGTCGTCGATCAGCGAGGCGATCTCGCCTTCGAGCCGGCGGCTCTGGCGCTTGAGCAGAGCAATAACCTCGTCGAGGCTGATGATGGTCTCGGCATCGCGAGCCGCGCTGCGGCGCTGCTTCTGGATGGTGAGGTCGCCGGTGACCTGGGAAAGCCGGGCGACCAGCGCCTTGAGCCGTTGTTGGGCCACGCTCGGCGGCGGCGTTGGCTGCAACCGCTTGACCTGCCCATAACGGGCGATGACGGCGGCGTCGATCCGGTCGGTCTTCTCCAGGAAGCCCATTGCCTCGGCGAAGTAGCGAACGCTCCTTGCATTGGCCATGCCGCAGGGCTGACCCATCTCCCACAACAGCAGGAAGGCCAGGCGCTCGTAGCCGCCGCTGGCTTCCATGACGACGAGATCGACGCCATTGGCCTGACACCAGGCGGCCAGATCGGCGATGCCCGCCGCATCGTTGGCGAAACGGTTTGCCGTTCCGATCGGCTCGATATGGGCGTCGAGCCAGTCTTTCGAAATATCTATTCCACAGAGGGTCTTGTTCACGGTAACCTGCCTTGTGCGTGCGATTGGAGCCAAGCGACTATTCGGTCGTGCGTGACGAAGGCGAAGATCCCAGGCTCATCCACGGTTGTAGCCCCAGGGGTAACGGGCGACTTCGCCAAGCCTCGGGCCGGATGGCCATCCAGCCCGAGGCTCAGTCGCTTCCATCGCACAAAATCATCCCTGTGCAGATACAAGGGGCAGCGCTGACTTTAGCGACGATCGCGCCCATTCAGGCTTTGACAATTTCACGACCTTGGCGCTGCCCCTCATTGCCCTGCCGGGCATTTCTCCCCGTATAGTGACGGGGAGAAAGACGCGCTCGATGGCGATCAGGCTTTGCCGGGAACAGTCCTGATGACCGTGCCCCAGGGATCTTCGCGGGTTATCGGGCTGGTCACATTGTCCGAACGCATTTCGACCCAGGCCAGACCGGATCTGCTCGGATCGCGGCGGCCGGCGCCCGAACTCTGCCAGGCGTTGGCGCCGATGTGGTGGTGGTAGCCGCCGGAGGACAGGAACACCGCCTGGCCGCCATATTTGGCCACCGTGTCGAAGCCGAATTCCTGGTTCCACCAGGCCTCGGCGTCTTCCGGCCGGCCCACCCGCAGGTGGACATGGCCGACGATGCTGTTTTCCGGCGCGCCCTGCCAGCCGACGTCACCCGCCGGCACTTCGGCAACGACCGACGGAATGTTCAGCCGCTCTGTCGCCATGGCAATCTTGTCGCCATTCCACTTCCAGTCCTGCGGACGGCGGTCGGCATAGATCTCGATGCCGTTGCCTTCGGGATCGGTCAGGTACAGCGCCTCGCTGACCAGATGGTCGGAAGCCCCTTCGATGGTGATCTTGCCGGCGATGGCGTGGTTGATCCAGCGGCCGAGATCGGCGCGGCTGGGCAGCAGGAAGGCGGTGTGGAACAGGCCGGCGCTGCGCGGATCATCCGGCTTGGCCGAAGCATCTGCCTCAAGGACCAGCAACGGACGGTTGGCTGCGCCCAGCGTGATCGCCCCGTCGGCACGGCTCAATTCCCGCAAGCCGACGACGCTACGATAGTAGGCCGCGAGGCTTTCAGCATCGCGCGCTTTCAACCCAACGCGGGCAACGCTGACCGGCGTGGTGGCGGCAAAGGGCAGTTCACTCATCAAATGCTCCGTTTGGCCGGCTGCGGTGAAATTCCCAAGGCAAAAAGTCCGCGCCGCCAATCATTGTATGCCGTGTCAGGGTTTCCGCCCACGGCTGTTTCTTTTCCTGACCACAGATCGTCCATCGGCATCGTTCACACAAGACGCGAAGAAGCGAACATCGTGTTCACTATTATGATCAAGAGCGCTGTTCATGACCCGTTGCACGAAGCGACGCGGCTCGCTATCTCAGCGCCATGAAAGTCAAGGAAGCAGATATTCTCATCGTGCCGGGCTACACCAATTCCGGCCCCGACCATTGGCAGAGCCGCTGGCAGTCGAAGCTGTCGACGGCGCGCAGGGTTGAGCAGGCGGAGTGGTCGAAGCCGGTGCGCGACGACTGGACGGACAATGTTGCCAAGGCGGTCAACGAGGCCGAGAGGCCGGTCGTGCTGGTGGCGCACTCGCTCGGCGTCGCCACGGCGGTGCAAGCCATCCCGCGGTTCCGCAAGCAGGTCGCCGGGGCCTTCTTCGTGGCGCCGCCCGATGTCGCCAATCCCGAGATCAGGCCGAGGCACCTGATGACCTTCGGCCCCTACCCGCGCGAGCCGCTGCCCTTTCCGTCCATCGTGATCGCCAGCCGCAACGATCCGTTCTGCGCCTTCGATGTCGCCGAGGACATTGCCCGAGCATGGGGTTCGCTGTTCGTCGATGCCGGCGAGACGGGTCACCTCAACGCGGATTCGGGCTTTGGTCCGTGGCCCGAAGGCTCGATGACCTTCGCCAAATTCCTGACGGACCTGAAGGCCTGAACTTCCTCAGGAGCCGATCGAATCCCTGACGCTGTTGATCAGGGCTTTTGCACCGAGCCCAATCAGCGCGTGTTCCGAACCTATGGCCAGCAGGCGGTAGCCCATCGACACGACACGGCCTGCAATTGCCGGGTCGACAACATAGATCGCCGCATGTTTGCCGGCCTTGCGGGTGCGCTCGGCGACCGACGCCACTGTCTCCATCATGCTTTCCAGCGTCGAATCGACCGTGGAGCCATTGCTCCAGGCGATCGAGAAATCCGACGGGCCGAGGAAAATACCGTCGATGCCGGGCGTGTCGAGAATGCCATCGAGCGCATCGAGGGCGGCGCGCGTCTCGACCATGGCGAAGGCCATTGTGCGCTGGTTGCTGTCGCGCAGCCATTCCGCCTGGTCGCCCTTGCCGTGGCGTGGAAAAGCGTAGGTTGGGCCCCAGGAACGCTCGCCGAGCGGCGGGTATTTCATGGCGGCGGCGAACAGTTTGGCGTCAGCCACCGAATTGACCATCGGCGCGATGACCGCCTCGGCGCCAAAATCGAGCGCGCGGCTTGCCATGTCGAAACGGCCGACGGGAATGCGCACCAGCGCCGGCTTGCCGGCAGCGAGCACCGGCACCAGCCCACGCAGCACGCTGTCCTCGTGATGGCCGCCATGCTGCATGTCGAGCGTGACCGCATCAAAACCCTGCTTGGCGACGATTTCGACGGTCAGGGCATCCGGCACGCCGGACCATGCGGTGAACAGCGTTTCATCGGCCGCAAGACGAGACTTCAGGGACATCTGATCGCTTCCTTGTTAATGTCGGCAGTTTCAGCCGGAAACCGCGGCAAAGGCAAAGAAAAACCGCCCGGATAGACCGGGCGGTCGATTGGTCCAGTCATTCTTTGGTCTGTCGCAGGGTCTTCGTCGCAAAACCGTAGGACACTTTTGCGGAACCTGCTTCGGCCGGATCAGGTGTTCTTGATCTCCTCGATCGCCTGCGCCATCAACTCGTCCATGGTGCGGCGGATCTGATGGTCCGACTGGTCTACGCCGGCCGCATCGAAATCCTTGCGGATCTTGCGGAACACGTCGTGGTCGCCGGCTTCCTCGATGTCGGAAACAACCACTTCCCTGGCATAGGCGTCGGCGTCGGTGCCGGACTTTCCGAGCTTTTCGGCGGCCCACAGGCCGAGCGCCTTGTTGCGACGCGCCGCGGCCTTGAACCGAAGTTCCTCGTCGAAAGCAAACTTGCGCTCAAAGCCCTCTTCGCGGTCTTTCATGCTGCTCATGGCGTCCCTCCGGGTCAAATTCGATTCGTTGGCGGTGGATATGTGTGTTGCTAAAGCACAAACCAAAAGGTCGCGGGCCGGTCAATACGCTTCGTTGCATGCTGCGCTGCGGCATTTCAGTCCCGAAAGCGGTTGATTGGAAGGATTTGCCGATTGAGCAAATGTTGCGATTGGGATAGACCCGGCATTGAACCCTACCGTAGCCGCACTATTTCAGGCAGACGGACAGGAAATGGTCTGATACCGCCTGTCCGGAACCCCAGAGAAAAAATCAGATGAAAAATCGCCGCCGCATTTATGAAGGCAAGGCCAAGATCCTCTATGAGGGACCCGAGCCGGGTACGCTCATCCAGTTCTTCAAGGACGACGCAACCGCGTTCAACAAGAAGAAGCATGAAGTCGTCGACGGCAAGGGTGTGCTCAACAACCGTATTTCCGAACACATCTTCAACCACCTCAACCGCATGGGCATCCCGACCCACTTCATCCGCCGGCTCAATATGCGCGAGCAGCTGATCAAGGAAGTCGAGATCATTCCGCTCGAAATCGTCGTGCGCAATGTCGCCGCCGGTTCGCTGTCCAAGCGCCTCGGCATCGAGGAAGGCACCGTTTTGCCGCGTTCGATCATCGAATTCTACTACAAGGCAGACGCGCTCGACGATCCGATGGTGTCGGAAGAGCACATCACCGCGTTCGGCTGGGCGAGCCCGCAGGAGATCGACGACGTCATGGCGCTGGCCATCCGCGTCAACGACTTCCTCTCCGGCCTGTTCATGGGCGTCGGCATCCAGCTCGTCGACTTCAAGATCGAATGCGGCCGCCTGTTCGAGGGCGACATGATGCGCATCGTCGTCGCCGACGAGATTTCGCCGGATTCCTGCCGCCTGTGGGACGTGGCGACACATGACAAGCTCGACAAGGACCGCTTCCGCCGCGACATGGGCGGCCTCGTCGAAGCCTATCAGGAAGTTGCCCGTCGCCTCGGTATCATGAACGAGAACGAGCCGCCGCGCCCGACCGGCCCGGTGCTCGTCGCCTCGACCGAAGGCATCAAAGGCAAGCCGCACTAAGACCGACATTCGAACAGGAGCATGTCCAGCGTGATCAAGGCCCGCATTACCGTCACCCTCAAGAACGGCGTGCTCGACCCGCAAGGCAAGGCGATCGAACATGCCCTGTCCGGATTGGGCTTCGGCGGTGTCGGCGCGGTGCGGCAGGGCAAGGTGTTCGACGTCGAACTGGCGGAAAGCGATAAGGCCAAGGCCGAGGCGGATCTCAAGGCGATGTGCGACAAGCTGTTGGCGAACACGGTGATTGAGAACTATAGTGTAGCCATTACCTGAGGTTGTACCGGAGGCGCTATGGCGGAAGTCACGAATGAATTGATGTTCGAGCTTCTCAAGCGTGTGCATCACGACATCGGTGAGCTTCGTCAGGACGTTTCCGAGACGAAACGGGAATTGAATGTGATGCGGGGCCACATGGTGGCCACGCAAAGCGATATCCATAACGTCTATGGCATTCTCGCCCGTCAGGATGAGCGCCTTGAACGCATAGATAGACGTCTTGATCTGCGAGAACTCGCCGAAGCACAGAGGCCTTACGAACCCAAATGAAATCAGCCGTCGTCCTCCTGCCTGGCCTCAACCGAGACCGCGACATGATCGCGGCGCTGACCAAGATTTCCGGAAAGCCGCCGGTCACTGTCTGGCAGACCGATACCGAAATCCCGGATGTCGACCTGATCGCCATTCCGGGCGGCTTTTCCTTCGGCGATTATCTGCGCTGCGGCGCGATCGCGGCGCGCATGCCGGTCATGCGGGCGGTCGCCGAAAAGGCAGCTGCGGGCGTGACGGTCATCGGCGTCTGCAACGGTTTCCAGATCCTGGTCGAGGCCGGCCTGCTGCCGGGCGCCTTGATGCGCAACACCTCGCTGAAATTCGTCTGCCGGCAAGTGAAGCTTGAGATCACCAACGCCAACACCATGTTCACCCGCCGCTACCAGCCAGGCCAGATCATCCGCACGCCGGTTGCGCATCATGACGGCAATTATTTCGCCGACGCCGACACGCTTGCCCGTCTCGAAGGCGAAGGCCAGGTGGTGTTCCGCTATGCGGACGGCACCAATCCCAACGGCTCGATCAACGACATTGCCGGCATCATCAACGACCGCGGCAATGTGCTCGGCCTGATGCCGCACCCGGAAAACCTGATCGAAGCAGCCCATGGCGGTACCGACGGCCGTGGACTGTTCGAAAGTGCGCTTGGCATTGCCGCCTGAAATCATCTAGGCGAGCGTCTTGAAAACAGCCGGACATTCCTGTCTCTTTGTCGGGGCAAGTCCGCTTTATGGGGGAGAAAAACGGTCATGAAACTCTATTCGCGGCCGTTGTCGCCCTATTCGTCGATCGTGCGGGCGCTGGCCTACATCAAGGACGTGCCGCTCAAGATCATCGCGCCACCGCCCGGCTTTCCCATCCCGGAACAATTTCGCGCCATCTCGCCGATGAACCGGATTCCGGTGCTGATCACCGGCTCTGGCGAAACGATCGTCGAATCGGTGGTCATCGCCGAGTATCTCGAAGAGCGATTTCCGGAACCGGCGCTGCTGCCGCCGGACTCCAAGGACCGCGCGCTGGTGCGCATGTTCGCCCGCATCACCGATCTCGATGTGCTGACCCCGATGATGAAGCTTTTCGAGCTTCATTCCATGCCGAAGCGAAACAGTGCCGAGATCGACGCCCAGTTCGTCCGCTTGCACCATGGACTGGCGGCGATCGAGGAGCGCATGGCGCAAGGGCCCTTCGCGCTCGGTGACGACATCAGTTTCGCCGACGCCTGGGTGACGCCGACGCGGTTCATCTTCAACAATTTCCGCGCCATGACAGGACGCCACGACCTGCTCGACTTCTATCCCAAATTCGACGCCTATGAGCAGATCGCCTCGCAGCATCCGGCATTGTCGCGGGTCTGGGGCGAGATGACCGACGGCCTAGAGAACTTTCTGTCCGAGCTTGAGATGGGGGCCGCTTGACCAGGAACAAGACGATGGCGCTGGTTGCCGCCGCGGGTTTCGCGCTGGCATCCTGCCAATCGACCCCGAAAAGCACGCCGGTCCCGTCAGGCAAAAGTGCGGCGTTGCTGGCCATGGAACAAGTGGCGATATCAGCCCATAAATGCTGGATCGCCAGCAAGGACCCGGCCTTCAAGCAGTATCAGATGGCCAATGAACTGAATTCGTTCAGCGGCACGCCGCGTTTCCTGCTGGTGCCGGCCAAGCACTATGGCGGCAAACCGTTGCTGGTCGTACAGGCGCAAGGCAATTCAAGCCGCGTCGACGTGTTCGGGCCGCTGATGAACGATCCGCTCGGCGCCCGCATCGGCTCGGACATCGCCCGCTGGCAAGCCGGCAATCCGGCCTGCGCCGCGACCGCCTAGCCATGGGCCGCTTTCTGCGGATAGCGGGTCTGGTCATTGGCCTGGCCGGGCTCATCCTGCAGTTCTGCATCAGCATTCCGGCGTCGATGGAAGCAGGCCGCGGCCTGCTCGGCTCCATCATTTTCGTTCTCAGCTTCTTCACCATCCTGACCAACATCGGCGCCGTGCTGGTGTACACCTCGCTGCTGTCGTCCACCGGCTATGCATGGCTGCCGGCCTTCGCCGGGACGCGGATGCGGGCTGGCGTTGCCGTTTCGATCGCGCTGGTCTTCATCATCTACGCCACGGTTCTGGCACAGCTTTGGCAGCCGCGAGGACTGTTCCTGTTCTCCGACGTCCTGCTGCATTATGTGACGCCGGTGCTGTTCGTGCTGTGGTGGCTGATATCAGGCGCCGACGGTCGGACGCGGTGGAGCGACATTTCCTGGTGGGTGCTCTATCCCGTCGCCTATCTGATCTATGCGCTGGCGCGGGCGCCGCTTGCCGGCGAGGTGCCCTACCCGTTCCTAGACGTCGCCAAGAACGGCGCGGCCAGCGTCGCCATCTCAGCGGCGGCCATCACCGGACTTTTTATCGTGCTGGGCGTGGTCGCCATCCTTGCGGATCATGGCGTTGCGCGCACCAGGGCATCGAGCGTCCGTTAGGGCTATGCGGATCTTCGATCGGTCCGCATTTCCTTTTTGGACCATGGTCTTCCCCAAAAACCGGGTCAGTCCCAGAACGGCCTGATACTCTCGCGGTGGGCATCGCAGCGCGAGACGCCGATATCCTTGAGTTGGTCATCGGTCATTTCCAGCAGCGCCAACCTGCTGCGCCGACGCTCCAGCAGATGATCGATCGATTTTGCCAGCGACCTGACCACGCGCACCAGACGGCTGACAAAACCGCTTTGGCCCGATGGGCGTGCCGATTGGCCTGACGATTCGGCTCTCGAATGACGGATTGTAGCGATTGTATTCATTTTCTCTCTACCGGAATTCCAAATTGCACCCGTTTTTGACGCAATACTGATATGTATTGACTCATAATTCGGCGCAATATACAAAATTGTCACCATGACAAATTGGCTTCCAGATCTCACCGCCGGCTCCGGCCCGCTTTATCAGCGCCTGGCGGATTCGATCGAAACGGATATCGATCGGGGCGTGATCGATGCCGGAGCAAAGCTGCCGCCGCAACGCGACCTCGCCTACGACATCGGCACCACCGTCGGCACGGTCGGCCGGGCCTATCAATTGCTGCGCGAGCGCGGGCTGGTGAGCGGCGAAGTCGGGCGTGGAACCTATGTTCTCGGCCAGCGCGCCGATGGCGCGAAGCCGAATTTTCCGGCGCCGGACGCCGGCGGCGAAGGCACTCGCCATATCGATGCACCGCGCGGCAAACTGCGTTTCGACAGCACGGCAGCGGCAGACGTCGGTCAGGGCGCTGATATCGCCGATGTCCTGTCGCGCACGGCACAGGACCATCCGCATGAGATTTCAAGCTACACGCGAGATTTCCCCGACCGCTGGTACGAAGCCGGCGCCCGCTGGCTGTCGCGCAATTCGTTTCGCCCAAATGCCGACGCCATCGTCCCCACGCTCGGCACCCACGCCGCGGTGATGGCGGCAATCGCAGCGCTGACCACGCCCGGCGATTATGTCGCCTTCGAGCACCTCACCTACTCGCAGATTTCCCGTAGCGCCGGGCTGATCGGCCGGCGCACCGCGCTGGTGGCGTCTGACGACGAGGGCCTCGACCCGCAGGATTTCGAGCGCGTCTGCGCGCAAAAGCATCCCAGGATGATCTTCCTGATGCCGACGGCGCAAAACCCGACGCTGGTGACCTTGTCGGCGGCGCGCCGCGAAGCAATCGCGCGTGTCGCACGCGAATACAATGTCGTCCTCATCGAGGACGATCTCTACGGCAATTTGACCGACGATCCGACACCGTTGCTGGCCGAATATGCCCCTGAACGCACCATCGTCGCCGGTGGTCTGTCGAAGTCGGTCGCGGCGGGTGTGCGCGGCGGCTGGCTTTCCTGCCCGCCTGCCTATCGTCACCGCATCCGCGTCGCCCACAAGATGATGACCGGCGGCATGCCCTTCCTGCTGGCGGAGGTGAATACAAGGCTGGTGCTGTCGGGCCGGGCGGACGAGATACGCGGGCGCAGCATCGCCGAAATCCGAGCCCGCATAGCGATCGTGCGCGAGACTTTGGCGGGCTTCGCGTTCAAGTCACATGACAGGGTGCCCTTTGTCTGGCTGACCCTGCCCGACCCCTGGCTCTCCGGCACCTTCAAGAACGCCTGCCTTGAGCATGACGTGCTGATCGACGACGAGGACGAGTTCAAGGCCGGCCGTTCCGAGCAGGTTTTCCATGGCGTTCGCTTCGGCGTTTCGCAACCACGGCAGCGCAAGGACATCGCCGAAGGCGTTGCGGTGATACGGCGACTTCTCGAGGAAGGCCGTGCCGGCTACGACAGCTTCTCCTGAGCCAGCTCGCGACTGACGCGCCCTTCATTTCTGAAGCGCCGGCTTGGCGCAGAGCAGCCCGTAAAACCTAGCTCTCAGGATCAGCCCTCTGCCTTGAAGTTCTTGGCTTCCTTCTCGGCCTTGTCTTTCCCGTGCTTCTCGGCCAGCTCCTTGGCCTGCCCAGGCGAAACGTCGGTGGTCTCCGCGATATGCATAGCCTCCTTGTCCGAGAGGCGATTGTCTTTCTTGCCTTGCTTGGTGGCCATGGTCCAAATCTCCTGATTGGTTGGAGACCTAACGGCCGGGATGTCATCCCGTTCCCCAATGGCGGTGAAGAAGCATCTCGCGAACAGATACAACGTTCCCCCACGACTGCCGCTACGCGCGGATCGATGGCCGGACCAAAGCCGCGATCTCGTCGCACCCGTCATCGCCTTGTAGCTTTCCGTTGTTTTTCAGCATCCGATGGGTGTATTGGCTCCCAAGCTTGCGATAAGACGGGACTCAAAATCCCAACGCGCCCCGGATAAAAATCGCCGCCCATGACCATTTCCAATTCCGTGCCGATCACCCCCGAGCTCATCGCCGCGCACGGGCTGAAGCCCGACGAGTATCAGCGCATCCTCGACCTCGTTGGCCGCGAGCCGAGCTTTACCGAACTTGGCATCTTCTCGGCGATGTGGAACGAGCACTGCTCCTACAAATCCTCGAAGAAGTGGCTGCGCACGCTGCCGACCACCGGCCCGCAGGTGATCCAGGGTCCGGGCGAGAATGCCGGCGTGGTCGACATCGGCGACGGCGACTGCGTCGTCTTCAAGATGGAGAGCCACAACCACCCGTCCTATATCGAGCCCTACCAGGGTGCGGCGACCGGCGTCGGCGGCATATTGCGCGACGTGTTCACCATGGGCGCGCGACCGATCGCGGCGATGAATGCACTGCGCTTCGGCGCGCCTGACCATCCCAAAACGCGGCATCTGGTCAGCGGCGTGGTTTCCGGCGTCGGCGGCTATGGCAACGCCTTCGGCGTGCCGACGGTCGGCGGCGAGGTCAATTTCGACGCCCGCTACAACGGCAACATCCTGGTCAACGCTTTCGCGGCCGGCATAGCCAAGACAGACGCCATCTTCCTGTCGGAAGCCAAGGGCGTCGGCCTGCCGGTCGTCTATCTCGGCGCCAAGACCGGCCGCGACGGCGTCGGCGGCGCCACGATGGCGTCGGCTGAATTCGACGACAAGATCGACGAGAAGCGCCCGACCGTGCAGGTCGGCGACCCTTTCACCGAAAAGTGCCTGCTGGAAGCGTGCCTCGAACTGATGGCCTCGGGCGCCGTCATCGCCATCCAGGACATGGGTGCGGCCGGCCTCACCTGCTCGGCGGTCGAGATGGGCGCCAAGGGCGGTCTCGGCATCGAGCTCGATCTCGACAAGGTGCCGGTGCGCGAGGAGCGCATGAGCGCCTATGAAATGATGCTTTCGGAAAGCCAGGAGCGCATGCTGATGGTGCTGCGCCCCGAGAAGGAAAAGGAAGCCGAGGCGATCTTCCACAAATGGGGGCTCGACTTCGCCATCGTCGGCAAGACCACCGACGATCTGCGCTTCCGCGTCCTGCACCAGGGCGACGAGGTCGCCGACCTGCCGATCAAGGATCTCGGCGACAAGGCACCGGAATATGACCGGCCATGGGTCGAGCCGAAGAAGCCGGCGCCGCTGGCCGCCAATGACGTCCCGCAGGCCGATGTTGCCGATGCGCTCCTGAAGCTGCTCGGCGGACCGGATCTTTCCTCGCGCCGCTGGGTCTGGGAGCAATACGACACGCTGATCCAGGGCAATTCGCTGCAGCTTCCCGGCGGCGATGCCGGTGTGGTTCGCGTCGAAGGCCATCCCACCAAGGCGCTCGCTTTCTCGTCCGACGTGACGCCGCGCTATTGCGAGGCCGACCCCTATGAGGGCGGCAAGCAAGCGGTGGCCGAATGCTGGCGCAATTTGACCGCCACCGGCGCCTTGCCACTGGCCGCCACCGACAATCTCAATTTCGGCAATCCGGAACGGCCCGAGATCATGGGGCAATTGGTCGGCGCGGTGAAAGGCATCGGCGAGGCCTGCCGCGCGCTCGGCTTCCCGATCGTCTCCGGCAACGTCTCGCTCTACAACGAGACCAACGGCCAGGGCATTCTGCCGACACCGACCATCGGCGGCGTCGGTCTGATCGCCGACTGGTCTAAGATGGTGCGGACCGGCTTTGCCGCGCAAGGCCAGATGATCCTGCTGGTCGGCGCGCCGGCCTCCTGGGGAACGCATCTTGGCCAGTCGGTCTATTTCAGGGACATCCACGGCCGCACGGATGGCCCGCCGCCGCCGGTCGACCTCGATCATGAAAAGCGCGTCGGTGACCATGTGCGCGCGCTCATCGCGTCCGGCATCGTCACGGCGGCCCATGATGTGTCCGATGGCGGCATCGCGGTGGCTTTGGCCGAAATGGCGATGGCGTCCGGCATCGGCGCCACTGTCCCAGGACTTGTCGGCACCGATCCGATCCCGGTCTGGTTCGGTGAGGATCAGGGCCGTTATCTGCTGACGCTGTCGATCGACCCGCATGGCGAAGAATGGGACGCCATCCGCAAGCAGCAGAGCGAACTCGGCATTTTCGCGCCGTGGATCGGCTCGACCGGCGGCAGTGTACTGAAGCTTGGCGAGGCGCGGGCAATCCCGGTCAGCGAATTGACCGGGGCCCACGAAGGCTGGTTCCCGCGCTTCATGGACCAGGCCAGTTGACCGGACTGGCTGCCCGGGCGCTGCTTGCAGTCGTCTTCTGGCCGTCGCTGTTCTTCTTCTGGTTCCTTGGGCCGTTCGTCTTTTTCCTGCTGTCGACGACCTCAAGCGAGGTTTGCCCCCAGCTGGAAACGCGCGCGCAGTTTCTTGCCGCGGCCAATGGCGCCATCCCGATGCTCGCCACGCAGAACCTCATCTACGCGATCCCGATCATCTGCCTAGTGCTTTGGGGCCGCCTTTTCCCGGATCCGGAACGGGCGAGGCATATCGTCACCTGCATCAAGCTTTTTGCCTGCGCGGCCGTCATAGGGGCGCTGTGGGAGTACGGCTCCTCGCTGATCTGCGACGGCTACGGCCAACCGTTCTTCTCGCCTCTCTGGCAGATGACGAGTTATCTTCCCATTGTCAGCCTGGTTATCAACGTTCCCCTCTATGTGCTGGCCTTCAGCCTTGGCCGCGCCTTCTCGACACGCGAGGACGCTGTCGAGGATGAAGCAAGCCCACCGGCCTAGGTCTTCCCTGTGGTTCTCGGACCGTCTTGCCTTTGGCGGGATAGAACGGCTTCAATCCGGACCGGAAAGGCTTTAGGCTCGCCCGACTCTCGTCTCATGGCCGGCTACCGGCCGCTCGAAACAGGATTCTGCCATGGCAATGGATGCCCACGACATCGAAAAACTGATCAAGGAAGGCATTCCGGACGCCAAGGTGACAATTCGCGATCTTGCCGGTGACGGTGACCATTATGCGGCCGAGGTGGTGGCCGAAAGCTTCCGGGGGAAAAGCCGCGTGCAGCAGCACCAGATGGTCTATGACGCGCTGAAGGGCAATATGGGCGGCGTGCTGCACGCGTTGGCGCTACAGACCAGCGTTCCCGACTGATCCGCACCGGAACAACCGCAACGACGCGAATCAGTGTCGAGAGAACCGCTTGGCCCAACCCAGCCCATCCTTTGCGCCATTTCAGCCACGGCACGGCTAAAGTCTTGTTTCGAGCAATCGTTGGGTTTATTTGAAGGGAAATGTTTCGAGCCTGACTCCCACAGGCGGGAAAGGATATTCCATGAGCGGTATCAACGACTACATCGACAACGAAGTGAAGGGCAACGACGTCGTCCTTTTCATGAAGGGCACGCCCGGTTTCCCGCAATGCGGATTTTCCGGCCAGGTCGTCCAGATCCTCGACTATATCGGCGCCGACTACAAAGGCGTCGACGTGCTGACTTCGGCCGAACTGCGCCAGGGCATCAAGGAATATTCCAACTGGCCGACGATCCCGCAGCTCTACGTCAAGGGTGAATTCGTCGGCGGCTGCGATATCATCCGCGAGATGTTCCAGGCGGGCGAACTTCAGACTTTCCTTGTCGAAAAGGGCGTCGGCGTCAAAGGCGCCGCCTGACCGCTGTCTTTCGTGCCTGTCGTCCGCCTAAAACCGCCACACAATTTTAGGCAACGCGCACCAAACGCCAGGGCAACCCCACCTCGACATATGTCCTGTATGCAGGACCGAGACGAGCCAATGCGCCGGCCCGCCGGCGCATTTTCGTTTGAAAGATCGGACTTGCCGTGGACCAGCCAAAATCAGCGCCGCAATCGGTACTGCCCATTCCACGCTGGGAGTTCATCGCGCTGTGCGCCGCGCTGATGGCGCTGAACTCGCTGGCCATCGACATCATGCTGCCGGCTCTGCAGCAGATCGGCGCCTCGCTCGGCGTCGAGAACGAAAACCACCGGCAATATGTAATCACCGCCTATATTCTGGGCTTCGGCGGCGGCCAGCTGTTCTTCGGGCCGATCTCGGATCGCTTCGGCCGTCGCGCGCCGCTGGTCGCCGGGCTGGTGGTCTATGTCGCCGCGGCCGCGGCGGCCGCCGTTGCACCCAGCTTTGAAACACTTCTGCTGTGCCGGGCCGTGCAAGGCATTGGTGCGGCAGCGACCCGCGTCATCGCCGTCTCGATCGTGCGCGATACGTTCGACGGCCGGCGCATGGCCGAGGTGATGTCACTGATCTTCATGGTGTTCATGGCGATCCCGGTCATTGCTCCCGGCATCGGCCAGTTCATCATGCTGTTTGCGACCTGGCACTGGATCTTCGTCACCATGGCCGTCGGTGCGCTTATTGTCTCGGCTTGGTCGCTGCTGCGCCTGCCTGAAACATTGCATCCCGAACATCGCCGGCCGCTGACCGTCAACTCCATCCTCGGCGGGTTTCGCATCGTGCTCACCAACCGCATTGCAATCTGCTATGCCTTCGCCAGCACCTTCATTTTCGGCGCCATGTTCGGCTTCATCGCCTCGGCGCAGCAGATCTATGTCGACATATTCAATGTCGGCGAGATGTTCCCGGTCATCTTCGCCGGGGTTGCGGGCGTGCTTGCTTTCTCCAATTTTCTGAACTCGCGCCTTGTCGGCCGTATCGGTATGCGCCGCCTGTCGCAGAGCGCGCTGCTGCTGTTCCTGGTCATCAGCCTTGCCTGGCTGGTCATTTCGCTGGAAATGAAGATGCCGCTCTGGCTGTTCATCACCTTCTTTGCCTGCGCCATGCTCCCGTTCGGCGCGCTCGGCGCGAATTTCAATGCGTTGGCCATGGAGCCGCTCGGCCAACTGGCCGGCACGGCGTCGTCCATCCTGGGCTTCATGCAGACCTTTCTCGGCGGCATTCTCGGCACGCTGATCGGCCAGGCCTTCAACGGCACGGTGACGCCGCTGGCCGCCGGCTTCTGCAGCGTCTCGGTTGCGGCGCTGCTGATGATTTTCATTGCCGAGCGCGGCAAGATGTTCCAGCCGCAGAACCCACCCGTTTCAGGGCACATCACCGATTTGCACTGAATTGTCGTTTTTGTGCGTGTCGTCGTCCCGGGGCCACTTTTGGGCGACATGCATCAGGACGCACCTTCAAGGGCCGCGGTGAAGCGAGGGGCAAGCATACGCCCCGCGATGGCTCCGCCCATGCTGTCCGAAAAAGGCAATGGCAGAGCCTCGTCGAGTGCCTTGAGGATTGACGCCACGAAGGCCCGGCTGAGCTGGGGATCGGTCCCCAGCTCGGAATATGTGGCGCGAGGCTTGCCAATCAGCGTGCCGTTGCGGCGAAGCGAGAACCGCAGCGTCAGCGACATGCCGGCGGTTCCGGGTGGCGGCTTCCAACAAGCATAAATAGCGTCCGACATCTCTTTTATCGTGTCGATGGGATCGGAACTGCGACAGCTGCGCTCTTGCGATCTTGCTTCGTGGGAGCTGGCAAACAAGGCGGCGGCAAGAACCGCCGCGACAATTGCGAACCGAGGTTTCATTCGAGAGCCTCCGGATCTGCGTGAGATTGCATCGCTCTTTCGCTGGCCACCACCGATACAAAGCACTGGCTAGGAAATGATCCTATTGCGCCCAAAGCTCGCGGCGCAATTCGTGCCAGCTTTCGCGATCGGGCGCGACAAGCAGGCCGCCGCCGACATGCGAGGGCAGATAGGCGCTGCCGTCGAATCGCGCGGCATGGCCTCCAGCCTCGGCATGGATCAGCACGCCAGCCAGATGGTCCCATGGCATCAGCTTGTTGTAGACGACGAAATGGGCATGACCGCTGGCCAGCAGACGGTATTCGTGCGCCGCGCAGCGATAGGCGAACTGCGACAGGATCTTCGTCTGGTTGCGCGCCAGCCGCGACCGCTCGGGCTCGGGCATATATTGCCAGGAGACCGAGCCTGTCATTTCCGAGATCGGCGCGGGTGCCACGACATGCACCCTTTCGATGCCGCCATGCGCATGCCGGATATGACTGCCGGCGCCCTTGGCGCCGATCAGCCAGTCCTTGCCGACGGGATCGTGGATGATGCCGGCAACAGTCTCGCCCTTGACCACGACCGCCAGCATGACGCCGAACAGCGGCACGCCGGAGGCGAAGTTGAAAGTGCCGTCCACCGGGTCGATGACGAAAGCCAGATCAGCATCACCCAACCCATTCAACAGCGCCGGATTGTCGGAACAGGCCTCCTCGCCGACGACCATCGACTGGGGATAACGCTCGCGCAGCCGCGCGGTGATGAGCCGCTCGGCATTGACGTCGGCTTCCGTCACCAGGTCGGCGGCCGAGGTCTTCTGCCGGATGTCGCCCTCGCCCAGCCTGCGAAAGCGCGGCATGATCTCGGCCTTTGCAGCGTCGGACAGAAGGTCAGCGAGCCAGTCGATCGCACTATCGTCAAATGTCATCGGCTTGCCTTGTGCTGAGGGCCTCATTGAGCGCGGCGAAATCGAACAGCCTTCTGTCGAGCAGATGCGATGGCCTGCTGTTCGACAGCGCGCGCAGCATCGTGTCCTTGCGGCCGGGCATGCGCTTTTCGATATCCCCGAGCATGGCCTTCATGGCGTTGCGCTGGAGACCTTCCTGGCTGCCGCAGAGATCGCAGGGAATGATCGGGAACTGCATCGCGGCAGCGAATTTTTCGAGGTCGACCTCGGCGCAGTAGCTCAACGGCCGCAACACCATGACGTCGCCGTCGTCGTTGAGCAGCTTTGGCGGCATGGCGGCGAGACGCCCGCCATGGAACAGGTTCATGAAGAAGGTCTCGAGAATGTCCTCGCGATGATGGCCGAGCACCAGCGCCGAGCACCCCTCCTCGCGCGCGATGCGATAGAGATGGCCGCGCCTGAGCCGCGAACACAACGAGCAATAGGTGCTGCCCGCGGGCAGCTTGTCGGTGACGACGGAATAGGTGTCCTGATATTCGATAAGGTGCGCAATGCCGTATTTGTCGAGATAGTCCGGCAGGATATGTTTGGGGAAATTCGGCTGGCCCTGATCGAGATTGCAGGCCAGAAGATCGACCGGCAGCAGTCCGCGCCATTTGAGGTCGAGCAGAACGGCGAGTAGACCGTAGGAATCCTTGCCGCCCGACAGCGCTACCAGCCAGCGCTGACCGGGCTTCACCATCGAGAAATCCTCGATTGCCTGCCGGGTCAGCCGCAGCAGCCGCTTGCGCAATTTGTTGAACTCGACCGAGGACGGCACATCGGCAAACAGCGGATGGAAGCCGCCCTCGATGTCGCTGGCCGGTTCAAGCGATTCGGCGTCTGGCAGCATGTTCATGGCGTCAGTTCCAAAATCCGGGAGCAACGACTGTCCGGCGCTTCGTTGCGCTCGGAATTAGCGGACATGGCCGACAAAGAAAAGGCCGCCTCGATGGGCGGCCTTGAATGGTATCGCAAAACGCGCCCGTTTTAGCGCGAATAGAATTCGACGACCAGGTTCGGTTCCATCTGCACGGCGAACGGAACGTCCGCCAGGCCGGGGATGCGCGAGAAGGTCGCGACCATCTTGTTGTGATCGGCTTCGATATAGTCCGGCACGTCGCGCTCGGCGAGACCGACCGCTTCCAGAACGATGACCAGCTGCTTCGACTTTTCGCGGACTTCGACGACATCGCCCGGCTTGCAGCGGTACGAGCCGATGTTGACGCGCTTGCCGTTGACGTTGACGTGGCCGTGGTTGACGAACTGGCGGGCGGCGAAAATGGTCGGCACGAACTTGGCGCGGTAGACGACGGCGTCGAGACGCGACTCGAGCAGGCCGATCAGGTTCTCCGAGGTGTCGCCCTTGCGGCGATCCGCCTCTTCATAGACCTTGCGGAACTGCTTTTCCGAAACGTCGCCATAGTGACCCTTCAGCTTCTGCTTGGCGCGCAGCTGCAGGCCGAAATCGGAAAGCTTGCCCTTGCGGCGCTGGCCATGCTGGCCGGGGCCGTATTCACGCTTGTTGACCGGGGACTTCGGGCGGCCCCAGATATTTTCGCCAAGACGGCGGTCGATCTTGTACTTCGCGGATTCGCGCTTGCTCATCGCATTCCCTTTTTCATAACAACACACCCGGAACCTCATGGTCCGGGTGAAGGAAACGCGCCCTCCTCTGGCCTCCGTTTTCGAGACCTGACAGGATTTTCCCACGCAACGCGGCGGAAAACCCACGGGACACGTCAGTTCAAACAAGATAGTAGAATTGAGTTTCCACGCATCTTGCGCACATAAAGAAAACCACCGGGCGTTGCGGCCCGGTGTTGGCGCGCTGATTAAACGGAGATTTAGCCGGTGTCAAGCTTGCGGCTAGGCTTCCGGTTCGGCTCAGGCGACCGACGTTTCAAAGGCCGCGCTTTAGCTGCGGGCTTTTTTGGTTCCGTCTCGCGTTCCCGCGAACGACCTTGTCGTCCTAGTCATCCCTGCGAAGGGCGTGCCTGACGTCAATGCTTCGATTTCTTTTCCGGCAGGCCCTTGCGCTTCGTCTCGGCGAATTCCTCGAGCTGCTTTTCACTCATCGATTCGTACATTCCCTTGGAAGCGCCTTTGAGTTCGCCCTTCTTCGTCTCGCCGCGCTTGGCCGACAGAGCGGCGCCAGCGGCTTTCTGCTGGGCTTTCGAGGTGGATGGCATGGCTGTTTCTCTCTTCATTGCCTGAGGGGAAAACGCATCGAGCCAACCAATGTTCCGGATATCAGGCGACCGTCAGGCCAAAGCCCTGCATGAGCCGGCTGGTGGCGAAGTCCATCTTGCCGGAGGTGAAGACGGCAATGTCAGGCTCACCCACCGGCAGCGGCCCGTCGACCGGTGCAAGCAGCGACATGGCGCGACGGGCGATCGCTTCGGCCGGGTCGATCCAATCGACCGGCCAGGGCGCGGTCTTGCGCATGCGATTGGCCAGGAACGGATAGTGCGTGCAGCCGAGCACGACGATATCGGTGCGGGCGCCGTCCTTCTCGACAAAGCATGGCGCGATCTCCTGGCGCACGATCTCCTCGTCGACGAACCCCTCGCGCATGTAAATCTCGGCCAGCGGCGCCAGCCGGTCCGAGCCGACGAGCCGCACGTGGCATTTCTGCGCCCATTTGCTGATCAGGTCGCGCGTGTATTGACGCTTGACCGTGCCGGGCGTCGCCAGCACCGAGACCAGCCCGGAGCGCGTGCGCTCCGCCGCCGGCTTGATCGCCGGCACCGTCCCGACAAAGGGATGGCCCGGGAATTTCTCGCGCAGCGCGTCGATCACCAGCGTCGACGCGGTGTTGCAGGGGATGACCGAAATCTCGGGCTGGAATTTTTCCAGCAGCGCGCCGAAAAGGCCGAGGATATGGGCGTTGAGGGCCGGCTCCTCCCAGGCGCCATAGGGGAAAGCGGCGTCGTCGGCGACATAGATGAAGCGGCGATCGGGCATCAGCACGCGCGCCTCGCGCAGCACGGTGAGCCCGCCTATGCCCGAATCGAACATCAGGATCGGCCGCTCAGTCATTGTCGGTTCCCTTTCCGCCGAGCGGCGGTATGTCGTCGTCCTTGCCGGTATCAGCCAGGCGATTGCCTTCCGCCTTGCGGGCGCGCGCGGCGGCCGCGGGCAATCGTCTTGGATCGTCACCCGGGGAACCATCGCCGCGCGGCATCGCCGGCGAAAATCGGTCGAGCGACGAGATGATGCCGCGCAGCACCTTGAGCTCCGGTTCGGCAAATCCGGGACGTGTCAGCACTGCGCGCAGATTGTCCACCATCTTCGGCTTCTTCGGGGCCGGCCGGAAATAGCCGCGCGCTTCCAAGGCGCCTTCGAGATAGGCGAACAGGCCGTGCAGTTCTTCCTTGCTCGCCGGCTTCATATTCGGGCCGGAAAAATTGGTCTTGGTCTCGTCTTCCAAGCCTGACTTCATCCATTCATAGGACATCAGCAGCGCGGCCTGGGCGATGTTGAGCGAGGAGAAATCAGGATCCACCGGGAAGGTCACGATCTCGTCGGCAAGGCCGACCTCGTCATTGTAGAGGCCGAAGCGTTCGCGTCCGAACAGGATGCCGGTGCGCTGGCCCATTGCGTGACGGGCCCGCAGCATCCTGCCCGCTTCCACCGGCCCGCGCACGGCTTTGAAGCCGTCGCGCTGCCTGGCCGTGGTGGCGAAAACAAAGTTCAGGTCGGCGAGCGCGGAGGCCAGATCGTCGAAGACGGTGACGGCATCGATGACATGATCGGCGCGACTGGCCGCCGCGCGTGCCTTCTCGCTCGGCCAACCGTCACGAGGGTTGACGAGACGCAGCTCCGACAGACCGAAATTGGCCATGGCGCGAGCGACCATGCCGATGTTCTCGCCGAGCTGCGGCTCGACGAGGATGATCGCCGGGCCGGCGTCTGCAGTATTATCGCGATCTTCGATGATGGGCATGATTGTCAATGAACTGCTGTTTGCGGCATTTCAGCGTCCCTGCCATATTCGGCCGCGAAAATGAAGCATTCGCAAATGACGGCGGTCGTGCCTCACATTCGTGACCGATAGCCGTTTGCGCGGTCAAAAACGCTTTGATATACGGGCGGCATCCCCCGGCCGAACGCGATGCGGGCAAGGCCATCCCATTTCCCAGCAACGAGGCATTTTTTCCATGGCGAAAATAAAGGTGGCGAACCCGGTCGTCGAACTCGACGGCGACGAGATGACCCGCATCATCTGGCAGTTCATCAAGGACAAGCTGATCCACCCCTACCTCGACCTGAAGCTCGAATATTACGACCTCGGTATCGAGCATCGCGACGCCACCAATGACCAGGTGACCATCGATTCGGCCAACGCCATCAAGAAATACGGCGTCGGCGTGAAATGCGCGACCATCACCCCCGACGAGCAGCGCGTCGAGGAATTCAAGCTGAAGAAGATGTGGAAGTCGCCGAACGGCACAATCCGCAACATCCTCGGCGGCACCATCTTCCGCGAGCCGATCATCATGAAGAACGTGCCGCGGCTCGTGCCCGGCTGGACCAAGCCGATCATCGTCGGCCGCCACGCCTTCGGCGACCAGTACCGCGCCACCGATTTCCGCTTTCCCGGCAAGGGCAAGCTGACGATCAAGTTCGTCGGCGAGGATGGCAAGGTGATCGAGCACGATGTCTACGACGCGCCGGGCGCCGGTGTCGCCATGGCCATGTACAATCTCGACGACTCGATCCGCGAATTCGCCCGCGCCTCGCTGAATTACGGCCTGCTGCGCAACTATCCGGTCTATCTGTCGACCAAGAACACCATCCTCAAGGCCTATGACGGCCGCTTCAAGGACATTTTCCAGGAGGTCTACGAGGCCGAATTCGAAGCCGAGTTCAAGTCGAAGAAGCTGTGGTACGAGCATCGCCTGATCGACGACATGGTGGCTTCCAGCCTGAAATGGTCGGGCGGCTATGTCTGGGCCTGCAAGAACTATGACGGCGACGTCCAGTCCGACACGGTTGCGCAGGGTTTTGGCTCGCTCGGCCTGATGACCTCGGTGCTGATGACGCCGGACGGCAAGACGGTGGAAGCCGAAGCCGCGCACGGCACCGTCACCCGCCACTATCGCCAGCACCAGAAGGGCGAGGAAACCTCGACCAATTCGATCGCCTCGATCTTCGCCTGGACGCGAGGCCTCGCCCACCGCGCCAAGCTCGACGACAATGCCGAGTTGAAGCGTTTCTCCGAAACGCTGGAACGGGTCTGCATCCAGACCGTCGAATCCGGCTTCATGACCAAGGACTTGTCGCTGCTGATCGGCCCCGACCAGCCCTGGCTTTCGACCACCGGTTTCCTAGACAAGATAGACGAGAACCTGCAGAAGGCGATGGCCTGACCTGTCGAGGTCCAGGAGGGCTAGCATGAGCAAGCCCATCGTCTATGGGGCGGACTACAGCGTCTATGTGCGCATCGTCCGCCTCGTGCTCGCGGAAAAAGGCGTCGACCACGAGCTTGTGCCGGTCGATGTCTTTGCCACTGATGGCATTCCTGCCTGGTATTTCGAGCACCACCCCTTCGGTCGCATCCCGGCCTTCGAGCATGAAGGCTTTCGGCTCTTCGAGACGAGTGCGATCGCCAGATATGTAGACGAATCATTTGACGGGCCGAGCTTGCAGCCGAGGGAGCCTCGCCGCCGCGCAACCATGAACCAGATCATCGGCATGCTCGACGCCTATGCCTACAGGTCGATGGTCTGGGATGTCGCCGTCGAGCGGCTGGAGAAAGAAGCGCCCGACGAGGCGCTGATCGCCAGCGGGCTTTCGCAGGCAAGCAAAGCGCTTCAGACGCTTGCCTCGCTGAAAGCGCCAGGGCCGTGGCTGCTGGGCGACCAGCTGACCCTGGCCGATCTGCATGCGGCGCCGATCATGGGTTATTTCGTCAAGGTCGCCGAAGGGCAAAGCCTGCTCGCTGAATTTCCGACGATCCAGGCTTGGTGGGAGCGGATTTCAACTCGTCCAAGCTTTGTCAGAACCGAAAAGACCGAGTGATCTTCGGTTTCGCCGTACCCATGTGGCGCTGGCCGCGATCTCTGCGGCTACCCTTCAACACTGGCAATTAGCGAAATCGTGCGCGAAAGCGCCCTTCTCCCCGTTCACGGCAGGGCTATCGCATATGAATTCTTGCGAAGAAGAACCCCCACCCTAACCCTCCCCACAAGGGGGAGGGAACGCTGCCGCGTGCCTTTAATTCCTCTTGGCGCCGAAAAGACAGGCGATCCTCCGGGGTCAGCGCCAACGGAAGTCTCCCTCCCCCTTGTGGGGAGGGGTTAGGGGTGGGGGTCCGTGCCGGGCAGACATCTGACGAATTCCATATGCGTTAGCCCTGCCGTTCACGGGGAGAAGATGGCGGCAGCCAGATGAGGGGCAGCACTACCCGCCAAAGATAGGGCTCCCCGCCATGATCTGGCCGTTAGGCGGCTTCGAGTGCAGCCCTTACCGCCGCAATCGCATCATTGGCCCTGGACGCATCCGGTCCCCCGGCCTGCGCCATGTCGGGCCGACCGCCGCCGCCCTGCCCGCCCAACGCGGCGGAGGCCACGCGCACCAGATCGACAGCGCTGAAACGGCCGACGAGATCGTCGGTGACGGCGACCACGACGCTCGCCTTGTTGTCCTCGCCGGCGCCGACGAAGACGACGACGCCGGAGCCGAGCGAAGTCTTGCCGGCATCGGCCAGCGGCTTCAGATCCTTCGGCGAGACCCCGGAGACTGCCTTGCCCAGGAAGCCGACACCGGCCACCGTCTCGTTCTCGACCGGCGCACCAGGGGCCGCGCCCCCGCCCAGCGCCAGCTTCTTGCGCGCTTCGGTCAGTTCCTTTTCGAGCTTCTTGCGCTCGTCGAGCAGCGCCTCGACACGCGCCGGCACGTCGGCCGGCGAGATCTTCAGCGTCGCGGCAACCGTTTTCAAACGCCGGTCCTGCTCGTCGAGGTGCCTGCGCGCGGCCTCGCCTGTCAGCGCCTCGATGCGGCGCACGCCGGCGGCGACCGCGCTGTCCGACACGACACGCACCAGACCGATGTCGCCGGTCGCCCTGACATGCGTGCCGCCGCAAAGCTCGACCGAATAGGGCCGGTTGGCCTTGGCGCCATGCACGCCGGTGCCCATCGAAACGACGCGCACTTCGTCACCATATTTCTCGCCAAACAGCGCCATGGCGCCTTCGGCAATGGCGTCATCGACCGACATCAGGCGCGTGTTCACCGGGCCGTTCTGCACGACGATCTCGTTGGCCATGCGCTCGACCTCTTCGAGATCCTCCGGTGAAATGGGCTTGTTGTGCGAGATGTCGAAGCGCAGACGCTCTGGCGCGACCAGCGAGCCCTTCTGCGCGACATGGCTGCCCAGCACCTCACGCAGCGCCTCATGGATCAGATGCGTCGCGGAATGGTTCGCGCGCAGTCTGGAGCGCCTGTTATGGTCGACCTTCAGCTCGACCGCCGCGCCAGTCTTGACCGTGCCGCTGGCCACCTTGCCGATATGGACAAACAGCCCATCGGCCTTCTTCTGCGTATCGGAGACCTCGATCGAGAAGCCTTCGCCTGAAATGACACCGGTGTCACCCATCTGGCCGCCGGATTCAGCATAGAACGGCGTCTGGTTGACGACGATCGCCACCGCATCGCCCTTGCCGGCGCTGTCGATGGTCGTGCCGTCCCTGACCAGCGCCTGGATGATGCCTTCGGCCTGCTCGGTCTCGTAGCCGAGGAATTCGGTGGCGCCCGCCTTCTCGCGCACCGAAAACCAGACGGTCTCGGTGGCCGCATCACCGGAGCCAGCCCAATGCTTGCGCGCCTCGGCCTTCTGCTGCTCCATGGCATTGGTAAAGCCGGCAAGATCGACCGAGATGCTGCGCTGGCGCAGCGCGTCTTGCGTCAGGTCGAGCGGGAAGCCGTACGTGTCATAGAGCTTGAAGGCCGTCTCGCCATCCAGCATATCGCCGGCCCGCAGCGTTTCCGTCGCCTCCGAAAGCAGTCCGAGGCCGCGCACCAGCGTCTTGCGGAACCTAGTCTCCTCGAGCTTCAGCGTCTCGGTGATCAACTGTTCGCCGCGCACCAGTTCCGGATAGGCCTGGCCCATCTCGCGCACCAGCGCCGGCACTAGGCGCCACATCAGGGGATCGCGGGCACCGAGCAGCTGCGCATGACGCATGGCGCGGCGCATGATGCGGCGCAGGACATAGCCGCGGCCCTCGTTCGACGGCAGCACGCCGTCGGCCACCAGGAAAGAGGACGAGCGCAGGTGGTCGGCAATGACACGGAAGGACGCGACCGTCTCCTTGTCGGGCCCATGCCCGAGAGCGGACGACGACGCCTCGATCAGATGACGGAACAGATCGGTCTCGAAGACGCTTTCCACCCCTTGCAGGACGGACGCCATGCGCTCCAGGCCCATGCCGGTGTCGATCGACGGGCGCGGCAGGTCGATGCGTTCCTCCTTCGTCACCTGTTCATACTGCATGAAGACCAGGTTCCAGAATTCGAGGAAACGGTCGCCGTCCTCCTCAGGGCTGCCGGGAGGTCCGCCCCAGATGTGTTCACCGCGGTCGATGAAGATCTCAGAGCATGGCCCGCACGGTCCGGTGTCGCCCATCGCCCAGAAATTGTCCGAGGTCGCGATGCGGATGATGCGGTCATCGGAAAACCCGGCGATCTTCTTCCAGAAGCCGGCTGCCTCGTCATCCGTGTGATAGACGGTGACCAGCAGCTTGTCCTTGTTCAGCCCGAATTCCTTGGTGATCAGGTTCCAGGCTAGTTCGATGGCGCGCTCCTTGAAGTAGTCGCCAAAGGAGAAATTGCCGAGCATCTCGAAGAAGGTCAGATGGCGCGCGGTATAGCCGACATTGTCGAGGTCGTTATGCTTGCCGCCGGCACGAACGCTCTTCTGGGCGGTCGAGGCGCGCGAATAGGGCCGCTTCTCCAGGCCGGTGAAGACGTTCTTGAACTGCACCATGCCGGCGTTGGTGAACATCAGCGTCGGGTCGTTGCGCGGCACAAGCGGGCTCGACGCGACGATCTCGTGACCCTCCTTGCGAAAGTAGTCGAGAAATGTCGACCGGATTTCGTTCACGCCACTCATGAATGCTGCCTTTTCGAGAGAGCCGCCGGCAAACCGGCGGGAAATGGGCTCTGCGTTTTAGAAGATAGACTTTTTAGAAGATAGACTTGGCCTTTTAGCCGCCGCGCTTCACCCTGTCCAGAAACACGGAATTGGTCCAATCCACGGCCTTTGCCGGCTGTCCGAGCCAGGCCCAATTCCCCGCCAAAACGCAAAACCGCCGGCGCTAGCCCGAATATCTCACAGAGTTGAGGTGCATCGGGGCTCCGAATCAGGGAAAATGCTTCTGCGACAAAGACTTACCCTAGGCA